>JBIKMY010000350.1:0-2958 GCA_044358945.1 Rubrivivax sp. | reverse complement strand
GGTGCTGACCGATGTCACCCCGCTGTGGAGCGTGCTCAGCGTGATGGGCCCGAACGCCCGCGAGCTGCTGGCCCGGGTGTCGCCGGACGATCTTTCGCCGGCCGCCCTGAAGTTCTCGCACACCAAAGAGATCGACCTGGGCCATGCCCGCGTTCGCGCTGCCCGCATGGCCTACGTGGGCGGGCCGGGCTTCGAGCTGTACGTGCCGGTGGAGATGACGCGCCATGTCTACCTGGCCCTGATGCACGCCGGGGCCGACCTGGGGCTGCGCGACGCCGGCTACTACGCGCTGGACGCCCTGCGCATCGAGGCCGGGCGGCGTGCCTGGGGCGCGGAGCTGGGTCCGGACGAAACGCCCTTCGAGGCCGGGCTGGAGTTCGCCGTCAAACTGGACAAGCCCGGCTTCATCGGCCGCGAGGCCTTGCTCGCAGCGCGAGGGCAGCCGCTGCGCAAGAAGCTCGTCACCATCGTCCTCGACGACTCCGCGGCCTATGCCTGGGGCGGTGAGACGGTCTCCATCGGCGGTGAATCCGTGGGCGAGCTCAGCTCTGCTGGCTGGGGCTGGGCCGCGGGCCGCTGCGTTGCGCTTGGCTACCTGCGCGGCCCTGCCGCGGCCGCACCCCACGCGGGCACGCCGGTCACGGTGGACCTGTGGGGCGAAGCGGTGGGGGCGAGGGCTTGGGATCGGTGGAGCCCTCAGAGCCCTTGAACGAAGGCGCCCATCCTCGGGCTGGGCGCACCCTCCATCGGCATCCCCCATCGGAGTGATCCACGGGGGTTGGCGGGCCTGGCGATCCGAGCGACGCTGTGCGGTCCCGGACTGCGCCGCACCCCTGCCGTTTCGAACGCCCGCCGGCGGCCTGCGTGCGCAGGGTCTGGCGCGGCGCGGCCCGCCCACCGACGAGGAGGTGCATGCGCTGCTGCAGACCCTCATCGCTCAGCTGATGAAGATGCTCACGCGCCGGGGTGTGCTGGTCGAGGAGATGGGGCAGGCCTGGCTGGCCGAGCCTGATGCCGACGGCGAGGAGGCGCGCATCCTGCGGCCGTTGCAGGCGGCGGCCATCACTTACCGCATCGCCTTCGGTCCCCGTGCCGGCCAGAAGGTACTGACGCTCAGGGGCTGAGCGTGGACACGGGACCGCCCCTGCGGGCGGGCCCGTGCCTCGCGAAGGGCTCGCGCCTGCAAGCGCGAGCGCGGCCTGCAAGGCCGATGCCGCGGGTGGACCGGGCCCAGCAGCCACTTTGCGCCGACATCGACGGGTTCAGCCTGCATGCCGCGGTACGGGTCGAGGCGCACGACCGCAAGCGGCTGGAGCAGGTCTGCCGCTACATCACTCGGCCGCCTTGCAGGCCGCGCCGGGCCAGTGGCCCGGCCCTTCGCCAGGCACAAACAGTCCACCGGACTGTTTGAGTCCGGGCTCAGCGCTGTCCGACGAGCGGGTGCAGCTCAACGCCGCGGGGCAGGTCGAGCTCAAGCTGAAGACGCCGTGGCGCGAGGGCACCACGCACCTGGTCATGAGCCCGCTGGAGTTCATGCAGCGGCTGGCGGCACTTGTGCCGCGGCCGAGGCTGCACCTCATCCGTTTGGTGCCCGCATAACTTCGCTGCGCGAAGTAAGTGGACCCCCGCTGCGCGAACCATGGCGTGCTGGCCCCCAATGCCAAGCTGCGCGCGATGGTGGTGTCGCAGCGGCCACCGAATCAAGACAAGCCAGCCACCGAAGCCGCTGCGGCCGCCAAGTGTGAGGTCGAGACGGTTCAGGCCCGGCCGCATCGCATCAGCTGGGCGCGGTTGCTCAAGCGCGTCTTTTGCTCCGACATAACTTGAGTACACGTTAGTCTGCGCTGAAGCTTCGCTTTGTCATCGACGTGGAGCGGTGTCCGAACTGCGGCGCCGGGGAGCTGAAGATCATCGCGGCTATCCTGGAGCGGCAGCTGATCGAGAAGATCCTGAGCCACCTCGGACTGGATCCACAGCCGCCGCCCCGGGGCCGGGTGCGTGAGACGGGTGAGGCCTGAGTGCACTGAGCCCGGACCTGGTGGAGCGGGGCTTCAGGCGACTGCCCAAGCGCACCGCACCCACCGAAGGCACATCGAGGCTGTGACGTGTGACCCGGCCGGGATGGCGCTGCCCGCCTCAAGTGTCACCACTCCGGCGGGCGGCCTCAGGACCCGTGTGAACCCGGGCTCGCGACCGTGCGAGCGGCGCGCGACGTGTCGGGCTGAGCCTCGAGGCGTCTTGTCTGGCCGTGGATGGATGGGCGAGACCCGGATCAAGCGGCGCTGTCGGGTTTACCTGTCGGGTTTACCCCGGGGCCTGTCGGCTTGAAAAGGGCGTTTGAATTTCCTATGTTCGCAAAATCACCAGGTGCGTCACGCCGTCGCGCCAGGGACACTCGCGATCAGTAGCTATGGCGGACTAGAATTCCCTTAATCGCGCCGCTGTTGCCTATTGATGCATAGCCAATGAATATATTCAAAAAATATAGCGTCTTTGTGCTACCCGGAAGGGATGGATCAGGGCCAGGCCACTGGCAAACCCTGTGGGAGCAGGCTTTTCCTGAGTTCGTGCGGGTTCAACAAGCTGATTGGATCCATCCCGTTTATACGGAGTGGGCGGTCAAGCTGACGGAGGCGGTTAGCCATGCAACCAAGCCCGTACTTTTGATTGCTCACAGTGCCGGCACGTCGCTGACCATGCGTTGGGCTTCCGAGAGACCTGATCTGGCTTACAAAATAGCGGGCGCATTTCTGGTTGCACCGTCAGACCGTGATGTTTTGGAAGGGACACCAGATAACCCAATCAAGGGCTTTGGTCCAATGCTCCTCAAACCACTGCCATTTAAGGCCATGGTTGTAGCGAGCCGCGATGACCACTTGGTCGCGTTTGAACGAGCAACCGCATTTGCTGATGCTTGGAAAGCAACTTTGGTCGATGCCGGCTTTAACGGTCACCTAG
>JBIKMY010000029.1:0-11673 GCA_044358945.1 Rubrivivax sp. | reverse complement strand
GGGCTTTTGGTGAGGTGACCCCCACCCTGTGGCTGCTGGCCCTGGGCATGACGGCCTACAACGCGCTGTCCACGTGGTTCGAGTTCCGCTACGTGCTGGGCCGGGGAAGGGCGCATGGCTGAATTGATGGCTGCAGCCCCTTCGCTGGAGGACCTCTTTGACGACCCGGTACTGCGCTCGGCCATAGGCCGGGCAGCAGGCCTGCAGGTGCTGGAGCCGCACGGCCTGTTCGAGCAGCGCCGGCTGGGCCTGAGGCGGTGGGAGTGGGCGCCTTACGGGCTGTACGCGCCGGTGTGCGCTGACCCGCAAAGAACCCGGGCCGTGGAGAACGTCCTGGACGGTGCACCGGGCCGGGCTTCGCAGGTGCGGGTTCAGCTCAACCCGCTGTGCCCCGAGGCCGGGCGTTTGGCCGAGCGGGCTGCTGCGCAGGGCTGGCGCGTGCTGCCGCGCCAGACGCACCTGCTGGACCTGCGCCCGGGCCTGCCGGCGCTGCGCCGCGGCTACCACGCCACCAAACGCAACCAGGTCGCCAAGCCGGTGAAGCTCGACAGTCGCATCGCCCAGGCCCGCACCGAGGCCGACCTGCAGCCCTATTTCGAGGTCTACGCCCACTCGCTGCAGCGCTGGGGCCGCGAGGGCGCCTGGCCCTATCCGCGACAGCTTTTTCTCGACCTTCTGCACAGCCCTGCCGCCCGCATCTGGACCCACCATGTGCAGGGCCGCCTGGCCTGCGCGGTGGTGATCCTGGAAAGCCGTCACCAGGCGCTGTACTGGCAGGGGGTGTCGCGCATTGACGAGGACCAGAAGGCCGCCCACCCCATGGTGCGCCTGATGGACGCGGTGATCCAGGACCTGTGCGCGCGCGGCGTACCGGTGCTCAACCTGGGGGCCAGCGAAGGCCTGCCGCAGGTGCAGCGCTTCAAGGAGGAGTTCGGCGCCCAGCCGCTGGCCTACAGCGCCCTGCAATGGGAGTCCACCGCCTGGCGGTGGCTGCAGCGGGCGCGCGGCCTGCGGGCCCGGCCGGGATAATCCGGGGTTGCGCTCGGCAAGGGCCGGGCGGGCGAATGGGCGATGACGGCGCGTCACCAAGGGGCACGTCACCAAGGGGAAGAGATGTCTGAAGTGGACTGGGACGAGCGGGCCCGGCAGGGTGTGGGCCTGCAGTCGGTGATCGACCCTGGAGACCGTAACGGCCTGAAGAACGGCCTGATCGACCGCATCCAGTGGGGCGTCGTGCAGCCCTGGGCGCGCGGCCGGCGCGAGGTGCTGGACTACGGTTGCGGCATCGGCCGCTTCGCGAAGCGCATCACCGCTGCCGGCACGGCCTACTGCGGCGTGGACAGCTCGGCCGCCATGATCGAGGCCGCGCGCCAGTTGCATCCCGGCGGGCCCGCCACCTTCGCCCATGCGCCCGACCTGCCGCTGCCCCTGGCCAACGGCCGCTTCGATGGCTGCCTCACCGTGGGCGTGCTGCAGTGCCTGACTACCGCCGACGGCCAGGCCCTGCGCGCGGCCGTGGCCGAACTGGCACGGGTGCTGCAAGCCGGTGGGGAGCTGCTGATGATCGAACAGGCCAGCGCCTCGGGCCGCCATTCCGGCTCGGTCAGCCACAGCACCTCCGAGCAGGATTACCTGGATGCGCTGGCCCCGCATTTCGACGTGCAGGAGGTTCAGCGCATCCGTCTGGCCACCCTCACGCGGCCCAGTGCCGCCTACCTGCGCTGGGGTGCCGCCTGGCCGGCGCGCGGTGCCGTGGAAGGCTGGCTGGCCCGGCGGGAGACCGCTCGGGCGCGGGCGGCCGACAGCGCGGCGCTTCAGGCCCAGGTCTATCACGACGTGGCCATCCGTGCGGTGCGGCGCGCCTGAAGCTTCGCCCCCGTCGAACGCGTGACTGCCCCTTCAGCCCCCTTGCCGGCGAGGCCTGTGCTCGTGGTGGGCCCGCAATCGGTGCACGTGCGGCGCTTCGTGGCGGGCCTGTGCGAGGCCGGCCAGGAGGTGGTGCTGGTGACCAATGGCGAATCACCGCTGCTCACCCACGAAAGGCTGCGCGAACAGGTCTTCATGAGCCTGCGGTTGCTGGATGCGCGCACCCCGCAGCGGCTGCGTGCCCTGATCGAACGCTGGCAGCCCGCGGTGGTGCACGTGCACCAGGCCGACGCCACGGCCTGGCATGCGGTGCGCGCCGCCCGGCCCACGGGCGTGCCGGTGGTGCTCACCCTCTGGGGCTCGGACGTGCTGAGCCTGCCGCACCGCGGCTGGTGGCAGCGCGCCATGGTGCGCCAAGCCCTGCGCGGCGCCGCCGCCTGGACGGCCGATGCCCGGGTGCTGCTGCAGGCTGCGCAGGCCATCGCCGGGGCCGGCGCGCCGCCCTGGCAGGAGTGGATTCCGCTGGGCATCGATGCGCCGCCCGCCGACGCTGAACTCGGGGCCGTGGTGCGCGAGCGCCGCATCCTGTCGTGCCGGCTGCACAAGCCGCTGTACCGCATCGATGCCATCTTGCGCGCCTTCGCCCAGGCCGCGCCGCTACTGCCGGGCTGGCTGCTGGAGGTGGCGGCTTCGGGGGAGCAGACCCCGGCGCTGCGCGAACTGGCGCAGTCCCTGGGGGTGGCCGACCGCGTGGAATTCACGGGACTGCTGAACTCCCCCGAGCTGGCCCGGGCCTACCGCCGCAGCGCGCTGTTCGTCAGCGTGCCCGAGTCCGACGGCACCTCAGTCAGTCTGCTCGAATCCATGGCTGCAGGCTGCCTGCCTGTGCTGGCCGACCTGCCGGCCAACCGCGAGTGGGTGCGCGAGGGCGAGAACGGTTTGCTCGTCGCCGGGGACACCCCAGCCGCCCTGGTCGATGCACTGGCCCAGGCGCTGTTGCGCGGCGCACACTGGTGGACCGACGAGCGCTGGGACACCTCCGGACGCCCGCAGAACGAGACCCTGATCGCGCAGCATGCCACCTTGACCGCCAACGTGCAGCAGTTCCTGGCGCTGCACGAGCGCGTGGCCTCGCCGCGCCGCCCGGTGGTCCACCTCACCACCGTGCACCCGCGCGACGACATCCGCATCTTCCGCAAGGAATGCGTCTCGCTGGCGCAGGCGGGCTACGAGGTGGTGCAGGTGGTGGGCGACGGCCTGGGTGACGCTGAGGTGCAGGGCGTGCGCATCGTGGACATCGGCCCCCGGCCGGCGGGACGCCTGGCGCGAATGCAGCAGCAGCCGGCCAAGGCGCTGACCGCGGTGCGCGCGCTCAAGCCGGCCCTGGTGCACCTGCACGACCCCGAGTTGCTGCCCCTGGGCGCGAAGCTGGCGCGCGAGGGGCTGACGGTGGTGTACGACGCGCACGAGGACGTGCCGCGCCAGTTGCTCACCAAGCAGTGGATACCGGCCTGGGCGCGGCGCCCTTTGAGTGCCGCCTTCGAGGTGTATGAGAACCATCGGGTGCGGCAGCTTGCTGCCGTTGTGGGCGCCACGCCGCACATCACACAGCGCTTTGCCGCCGTGGCCAGGCGCAGCGTTAACGTCAGCAACTTCCCGTTCCTGGACGAGCTGGCGCCCCCGGCGACGTCACAGGACGCGCCCGCCGCCGACCATGCCCGGCGCGAACAGGCGGTGTGCTACGTGGGCGGTATCTTCCGCACGCGCGGCGCCTTCAGCATGGTGCGCGCGCTGACCCACTTGCCTGGGGTGCGGCTGATCCTGTGCGGTCGCTTCGAGGACGCCGCTACCGAGGCGGCCTTGCGGGCCGAGCCGGGCTGGGCCCAGGTGGACTACCTGGGCGTGCTGGGGCGCGAGGGCGTGCGCGACGTGATGGCGCGCTCGCGCGCCGGGCTCGTCACCCTGCTGCCGCTGCCGAGTTATCTGGATTCGCTGCCCATCAAGATGTTCGAGTACATGTCGGCCGGCTTGCCGGTGATTGCGTCGGACTTCCCGCTCTGGCGCGGTATCGTGCTGGCCCATGCCTGCGGCCTGTGCGTGGACCCCGACGATCCTGCGGCCATTGCCCGGGCCATCGCGCAGGTGCTGGCCGATCCCGCGGCCGCCCAGGCGATGGGCCAGGCCGGCTGCCAGGCTGTGCACGCCCACTACCATTGGCCGCGTGCGCAAGCCGAGCTGCTGGCGCTGTACCGAGCGCTGCTGCCGTCCCACGCCCTGCCGCTGCCTTGAACATCCTGCTCGTCAACCACTACGCCGGCACCCCGGCCCTGGGCATGGAGTACCGCCCGTACTACCTGGCCCGGGAGTGGGTGCGCCTGGGCCACCGGGTGATGATCGTGGCCTCGGCGCAGTCGCACTACCGCGCGCGCCAGCCGTCCCCTGGGGAAGAGACCGTGGACGGCATCCACTACCGCTGGCTGCCCACCCCCGCTTACAGCGGCAACGGTTGGCCCCGGATGCGCAACGTGTGGTCGTTCCTGCGCCAGCTCTGGACGCAGGCGCCGGCGCTGGCGGCAGACTTCCGGCCCGATGTGGTGATCTCCTCCAGCACCTACCCCATGGACACCTGGGTGGCCCGGCGCATAGCGCAGTTGGCGCGCGCACGTCTGGTGCACGAGGTGCACGACCTGTGGCCGCTGTCGCCCGTGGAGCTGTCGGGCATGTCGCCCTGGCACCCGTTCGCCCTCATCTGCCAATCGGCCGAGGACGCCGCCTACCGCCACAGCGACGCCGTGGTGTCCATGCTGCCCAAGGTGCACGCGCACATGGCGCGCCGCGGGCTGGACTTGAAGAAGCTGAGCATCGTGCCCAACGGCATCAGCCCCGAGGAGTGGACCGCCCCGCCCGAACCCCTGCGCGCCGATGTGGACCAGGCCCTGGAAGCGGCCCGCCGCGCCGGCGAGGTGATCGTCGGCTATGCCGGCTCCATGGGCCGGCCCAACGCCCTGGACGTGCTGCTGGACGCGGCCCGGCTGGTGGCGGATCAGCCCTTGCGCTTCGTGCTGGTGGGCGACGGCCACGAGCGCGAGCGCCTGGCCGCACGCATCGCCAGCGAAGGGCTGGTCAACGTGACGCTGCTGCCGCCCATTCCCAAAGCGCAGGTGCCGGCCTTCCTGGCCGCCATCGACATCGCCTACCTGGGCTGGCAGCGCCAGCCGCTGTACCGTTTCGGCATCGCGCCCAACAAGCTGATGGACTACATGATGGCTGCCCGTCCCGTGCTGCACTCGGTGGAGGCCGGCAACGACCCGGTGGCCGAGTCCGGCTGTGGCCTGACGGTGGCGCCCGAATCGCCCGAGGAGGTGGCGCGCGGCCTGCGCCAACTGGCCGCCCTCAGCCCGAGTGAGCGCCGCCAGTTCGGCGAGCGCGGCCGCGCCTATGTGCTTCAGCACCACGCCTATCCGGTGCTGGCCCGGCAATTTCTGGCGGCGGTGGGAGTGCAGGCGTGAGCGCGCCCCATCACGAGCCCGCCGCCGTGGCCGAGCGCTACGCGCGCCGCGGCGCGACCGACCGTTACAGCCTGCTGCAGCCCGATGTCTGGCTGACCGTGCAGGAACGTCAGCGCGCCATGCTGCGCCTGTTCGCCCGGCTGGGCTGGCACACGCTAGCCGACCGGCGCCTGCTGGAAGTGGGTTGCGGCAGTGGCGGCAACCTGCTGGAGATGCTGCGCCTGGGCTTCGCGCCCGAGCACCTGAGCGGTGTGGAGTTGCTGCCCGAGCGCCTGGAGGCGGCGCGCCGCAGCCTGCCGCCGGCCGTGACGCTGTGGGACGGTGATGCCGCGCAGCTGCCGCTGCCCGAAGGGCAGGCCGACGTGGTGCTGCTCTCCACGGTGTTTTCCTCCCTGCTGGACGATACCTTCCAGCAACAGCTGGCGCAGGTCGTGTGGCGCGCCGTCAAGCCTGGTGGCGGCGTGCTCTGGTACGACTTCACCGTAGACAACCCGCGCAACCCGGACGTGCGCGGCGTGCCGGTGGCGCGCATCGCGCGGCTGTTCCCGCAGGGTCGGGTGCAGGCGCAGCGCCTGACGCTGGCCCCGCCGCTGGGCCGTGCGGCTGCGCGCGTGCACCCGGCGCTGTGGACGTTGCTCAACACACTGCCCGTGCTGCGCACCCATGTGCTGGCTTGGGTGCAGAAATGACGATGCAGCCCCCGCGCCCCGACACCCGGGAACAAGCCCGGCAGGACACGCTCTGGCACCGGCTCGACCGCTTCCTCGCCCGGTTGCGGCCCCACCGCGAGCCGCTGTCGCTGCTGGTGGACGGGGTGGTCATCGCCCTGGCCTGGAACGTCACGTATCTGTTCCGTCTGGGCTTTGACCGCTGGCTCAGCGCCCGCCCGGCCTACGACGCCTGGGTGCTGCTGGGCATAGTCGTCACTTACCTCGCTGCCTTCGCTCTGGCTCGCGTGCCGCAGGGCATGTGGCGCTTTGCCGGCTTTGGCGACATCCGCCGCCTCACCCTGGCCTGCGCCGCGGCGGGGGCGCTGGCCGCCACGGCAGTGCTGGCCTTGGGCCTGAGCAAGGTGCCGCGCGCCGTGCTGGCGCTGCACCCGGTGGTGGCGCTGATGGGCGTGTGCCTGGTGCGCATCGCCTACCGCATGGTCTACGAGCACGCCCGCTCGCGCATCACGGGCGGGGCCGAAGGGGCCGGGCGGCGTGCCGTGGTGCTGGGCGCGGGCGAGGCGGCCCGGCGCCTGCTGGCCGGCATCCACCAGCAGGGCTGGACGGTGGTGGCCCTGCTGGACGACGACCCCAGCAAGCACGGCGCGCGCATCGCTGGCGTGCCGGTGCTGGGCCCCCTGTCGCGCATGGACGACCCGTCACTGCGCGGGGCCGCCACCCACCTGGTGGTGGCCCTGCCTTCGCTGCGCGGCGCGGCCAAGCGCGCGCTGCTGGAGCGTGCGGCCCGCACGGGCCTGCACGTGCTGACGGTGCCCAGCGCGGAAGAACTGCGCACGGGGCTGGAGGTCTCGCGCGTGCGTGAGATCGAACCCGAAGACCTGCTGGGCCGCGAGCCCGTGGCGCTGGACGAGGCCGGCCTGGCGGGCGTGCTGGGCGGGCGCACGGTGCTCATCACCGGGGCAGGTGGCAGCATCGGCGCAGAGCTGTGCCGCCAAGTGGCGCGGCAGCAGCCGGCGCGGCTGGTGCTGGTGGAGCTGAGCGAGTTCAACCTCTACACCATCGAGCAGGAGCTGACCGAGCAGTTCCCCGCCCTGGAGCTGGTGCGTCTGGTGGCCGATGTGAAGGATGCGCTGCAGATCGGCAGCGTGTTCCAGCGCTGGCGGCCGCAGGTGGTGTTCCACGCCGCGGCCTACAAGCACGTGCCCTTGATGGAACAGGGCAATGCCTGGGCGGCGCTGCGCAACAACACGCTGGGCACCTGGAGAGCGGCGCAGGCCGCGGCGCAGGCGGGTGCCGAGCGCTTCGTGCTCATCAGCACCGATAAGGCGGTGAACCCTACCAACGTCATGGGCGCCACCAAGCGTGCGGCGGAGATGGCCTTGCGCGCGCTGGCCGCGCAGCACTCGGCCACGCGCTTCATGGCGGTGCGCTTCGGCAACGTGCTGGGCAGCAGCGGCAGCGTCATCCCAAAGTTCAAGGAGCAGATCGCGCGAGGCGGCCCGGTCACGGTCACGCACCCCGAGATCATTCGCTACTTCATGACCATCCCGGAGGCGGCGCGCCTGGTGCTGCAGGCCGCGGCCACGGGCGAATCCGGCCAGGTGCTGGTGCTGGACATGGGTGAGCCCGTGCGCATCCTGGACCTGGCGCGCCAGCTCATCCGCCTGGCCGGTCACACCGAGGAAGAGATCGGCATCGAGTTCTCCGGCCTGCGTCCGGGCGAGAAGCTCTACGAAGAACTGCTGGCCGACAACGAGACCACGGTGCCCACGGCCGTGCCGCGCCTGCGGGTGGCACACCTGGCCGAGGACGCGCAGGCCGCCGCCGAGGTGCAGGCGCTGCTGGCCTGGGCCGAGCTGCCGCAGCCGCAGGACGACGCTGCGGTGAAGACCTGGCTGGCGCGCGTCGTGGTGGAATCCAGTCTGCAACCCGCCTGAGCACCGGCAGGCACCGCGCAACCACTGCCGCCCCTGTCCAAGAGAACGCCTTTGTCCGCTTCCCCTGCGCCACCGCCCGCCGCCCCACCGGCGCTGCCCTTCCTGCCCTTCGCCCTGCCGGAGATCGGCGACGAGGAGATTGCCGAGGTGGTGGACACGCTGAAGTCCGGCTGGGTGACCACCGGCCCGAAGGCCAAGCGCTTCGAGGCGGACTTCAGCGCGTTTCTGGGTGACGCCGCGCTGCAGAGCATCTCGGTGAACTCGGCCACGGCCGGTCTGCACCTGGCACTGGAGGCCCTGGGCATCGGCCCGGGTGACGAGGTCATCACCACCACCCACACCTTCACCGCCACGGCGGAGGTGGTGCGCTACCTGGGCGCGGACGTGAAGCTGGTGGACTGCGACCCCGTCACGCTCAACATTGACCCCGCGGCGGTGGAGGCCGCCATCGGCCCGCGTACCCGGGCCATCGTGCCGGTGCACTTCGCGGGGCTGGCCGCGGACATGCCGCGCTTGCTGGTTATCGCACGCAAGCATGGCCTGAAGGTGGTGGAAGACGCCGCCCACGCCCTTCCCACCACCTGCGGTGGCGCGCTGGTGGGCACGCTGCAAAGCGACGCCACGGTCTTCAGCTTCTACGCCAACAAGACCATCACCACGGGTGAGGGTGGCATGCTGGTCACGCGCGACCCGGCCCTGGCTGCCCGCGCCCGCGTGATGCGCCTGCACGGCATCAGCCGTGACGCTTTCGACCGCTTCAGCGCCCAGGTGCCCAGCTGGTACTACGAGATCGTGGCGCCAGGCTTCAAGTACAACCTGACCGACATCGCCGCGGCGCTGGGCATCCACCAGCTGCGCCGGGCGCGGGACTTCCAGCGCAAGCGCGAGCAGCTCGTGGCCTGCTACACGCAGGCCCTGCAGGGCCTGCCGCTTCGACTGCCCGCGCAGGCGCCCTCAGGCGACCAGCACGCCTGGCATCTGTTCGTGGTGCGGTTGACGGATGACGCCCCCATCGGCCGGGACCGGCTGATCGAGGCGCTGTACGCGCAGGGCATCGGCTGCAGCGTGCACTACATCCCGCTGCACCTGCAGCCCTATTGGCGCGACCGCTACGGCCTGCGCCCCGCGCAGTTCCCGCACAGCCAGCGCGCCTATGAGCGCATGCTGAGCCTGCCGCTGTACACGCGCATGACCGAGGCCGATGTGGAGCGCGTGGCTCAGGCGCTGCGCCAGGCGCTGCGGGCCTGAGCGCTCAGGCTTCGGCTTGCTCGGGGTTCGCCACTGACGGGCTGTCGGACACCTCGCCCCGGGGACCCCCGCCCCCCAGCGCGGTATCGCGCGCCAGCTCCCGCATCAGCTTCTTTTCATCCGTGGTCAGCGGCCGGCCCAGTTGCTGGCTCAAGCGCAGCAGCAGGTGGCGGTCGGCGTCCTGGGGCAGGCCGCGGGAGCTGGGCAGTTCGGCCTCCAGTTCCTGGCGGTCTTCCACCGGCAGATCGCCCCACCAGCTGCTGACCATGGGTTGCAGCGTCTCGCGCATCTCCTGGACTTCCTCGGGCGAGGGGCCGATGGCGCGCGGCCGCGCAGCGCGGTGGTCCATGCCGTCCGTGCGCGGCGCCCAGTCACGCCCGTCCCGTCCCTCGCGCCCCATCCGCCCGTCATGCCGATCACGCACCTGTGGCGGACCCGAGCGCTCGATCATCACCGTGCCGTCGCCCCACACGGCGCGGGCCAGGTCCTCGCCGCGCACGATGCAGCGTTCGTCGGCCTGGCGCAGCAACGCCGACCAGGCGCCATCGGACTTGGCCAGTTCCTCCAGGTCCTGGGCCGATTCATCGCCCAGAAGGCACACGTGGACGCCTTGCAGCTGCACGGCATCCACCACCGGCAGCAGGCGGTCGTCGTCGGTCAGCAGCACCATCCGGTCGAAGCCCGGGTGATCGGCCAGGCCCATCAGGTCACGCGCCATGGCCAGGGTGAGCGAGGCGCCGGCGTCAGCGCTCTCGGAGGCCACCCAGCGGTGGACGATGCCGGGCAGCGCGCGCTGCGGGCGTTCGCTGGCGTACCAGTACAGGCGGGCAATCTCGGCCGGGCTGCCCTGCGCGTCCAGGGCGGCTTCCAGGCAGGCCCGCAGGCGGTCCAGCCGCGGGGCGGTGGGCTCGTCCTGATCGGCCAGCCAGGCCAGGTAGCGGGCATCCACCAGGGCGGCGCAGCGCTCCCGGCGGGCGCGCAGGGGACGGCGAATCACGGGGGGGTCGGTAAAGGCATTCATGCGGTAAGGATGGCCCGGCCATCAAGGGAAGAAGTGATAGGGGACCTGCGAAGCGGTCATCGTCGATAGTGATGAACCGCGGCGATCTGTAGCCGCCTGCGAGGTCCAGTCGGTTCCCTGAGAGCGATTATCCCGGGAAGCCGGCCGGCCCGCCGTCGCAGCCCCGCCCCAGTGTGGCCACGGTATGCTGACTCATTCATGCCCAAACGCATTTTTGACCTGGTTTTCAGCGCGCTGGCGCTGCTGCTGCTGGCACCGGTGTTCGCGCTCATCGCCCTGGCCATCCGTTGGAACACGCCCGGGCCGGTGTTCTTTCGCCAGGACCGTGTGGGCCGTGGCGGACGGCCGTTTCGCATCCGCAAGTTCCGTACGATGGTGGTGGATGCTCCAGCACTGGGTCCGGCCATCACCATCGGGCAGGACCCACGCATCACCCGCGTAGGCGCCTGGCTGCGCCGCACCAAGCTGGACGAACTGCCGCAGTTGATGGACGTGCTGCAAGGCCACATGAGCCTGGTGGGCCCGCGCCCGGAGGTGCCGCAGTACGTGGCGCTGTACCCGCCCGACCTGCGCGAACGCGTGCTGGCCGTGCGGCCCGGTATCACCGATCCGGTGTCGCTGAAGCTGGCCGACGAAGCCCGCGTGCTCGCTGCCTCGGCCGACCCGGAGCGCACCTACCGCGAGGAGCTGCTGCCGGCCAAGCTGCGCGAGGCCGTGGCCTACGCCGAGCAGGCCAGCCTGGGGAGCGACCTGCGGATCATCTGGGCCACGGCGCGGGTGCTGTGGCTGGGCCGGGCGCCTGACAAGCAGCCGCGACAGACCTCGTGACGGGCGCCACCGACGCCAGCCGCATCAGTTCATCTGCGTGATGAACTTGGTGTTCAGGTAGCCGTCGAAGGTCTCGATGCCACCTTCGCTGCCCATGCCGCTGTCGTTGATGCCGCCAAACGGCGTCTCGGCCAGCGCCAGGCCCAGGTGGTTGATGGACACCATGCCTGCGGCCAGACCCGTGCTCAGGGCGTGGGCGTTGCGGTTGCTGCCCGTGAACGCGTAGGAGGCCAGGCCGTAGGGCAGGCTGTTGGCGCGCTTGAGCACCTCGTCCACGGTCTTGAAGCGGATCATCCCGGCCACGGGGCCGAAGGGCTCTTCGTTGAGCAGACGCGCGTTGTCCGGCAGATCGGCAATCACGGTGGGGGCGAAGAAATTGCCCGAGCCGGGGATGGGCGCGCCGCCTACCAGCACGCTGGCGCCGCGCTCGCGCGCGTCGTCGATGAAGCCGGCCACGGCGCCCACACGGCGCGCTTGCGCCAGCGGGCCCATCTGCGTGCCTTCTGCCATGCCGTCGCCCACCGTCAGCGCCTGCGTCTTCTGCACGAAGCCGGCCACGAAGCGGTCGTACACGCCTTCCTGCACATAGAAGC
>JBIKMY010000348.1:0-2963 GCA_044358945.1 Rubrivivax sp. | reverse complement strand
GTTGGAGGTGGAGATGTCATGGAACAGGTGCGACTGCCAGCTCAAGCGGCAGCTGTACCAGGCCGACAGGCCGGCCAGCAGCACGGCCGCACCCAGGGCCCAGACCTCGATGCCGCGGCGCGCCGAACCTTGCAGCACGGACAGCAGCAAGGTCACGCGGATGTGCTCTCCGCGCTTGAGCGTATGGGCCAGAGCCAGGAAGCCCGCGCCGGCCATCATGTAGCCCGCGTAGGCGTCCGTGCCAGGCACGTGAAAGTGCAACAGCCGGCTGACGATGCCCAGCAGCACCATGGCCAGCAGGCCCACCATGAACAGCGCCGCCAGCCAGGCGGCGCCGTCGTACAGGGTGTCCAGCATGCGGCGCATGGTCAGGGCCACCGCAGCGGCTTACTTGCGGTAGGCATCGAGCAGCGCCTTTCCGTCGGCGCCCGCCCTGTCTACCCATTCCTTGAGCATTGTTTCGCCGACTTTGGCCATGTCTGCCTTGAGCTGAGGCGACGGCGGCAACACCTGCATGCCGTTGACCTTGAGCCTTTCAAGCGTATCGACGTTCACCTTGCGGCTTGCGGCCCAGCCGCGCGCCTCTGCGTCAGCGGCAGCCTTCGTCACCGCTGCCCGGGTGGGTGCGTCGAGGGCGTCGAAGGCGGCCTTGTTGACGATGACGGCGTTCTTGGGCAGCCAAGCCTGGGTGTCGTAGTAGAACTTCAGGTGCTCGAACAGTTTGCTGTCCACGCCCGTGGCGCCCGAGGTCATCGTGCTCTCCACCACGCCAGTGGCCAAGGCCTGGGCGAATTCGGCCGCTTGCACCGTCACGGGCTGTGCGCCTACCAGTTCGGCAATGCGGCTGGTGGCTGGGCTGTAGGCGCGCCACTTCACCCCTTTCAGATCGGCAGCGCTGGCCAATGGCTTCTTGGTGTAGATGCCCTGGGGCGGCCAGGCCACCGAGTACAGCACCATCATGCCTTGCTCGCCCAGCTTCTTGTCAAGCAGCGGCTTCTGTGCGCGCCAGAGCTTCATTGCTTCGTCGTAGCTGTCCGCCAGGAAGGGCAGCCCGTCAGCGCCGAAGATGATCCACTCGTTTTGGTAGGCGGACAGCAGGATCTCGCCAATCTGCGCCTGGCCGCCCTGCACCGCGCGCTTGATCTCGGGCAGCTTGAACAGCGAGGCGTTGGCGTGGACGGTGATCTTCAGCTTGCCGCTCGACGCCTTGTCAATGTCGTCTGCGAACTGCTGCAGGTTCACGGTGTGGAAGTTGGTGGCCGGGTAGGCCGCAGGCAGGTCCCATTTGGTTTGGGCCTGGGCAGCAGCCGAGAGCGCCAGCGCGCCAGCGGCAGTGATGATGAGGCGTCGTGTCATGTGCATAGCGGTTCTCCGTAGGATGCTGCAAGGGCCCGGCAGCTTGGGGTTGAAATATGTCCGTAGCATACGGTTGTACCGGAGCCGCCGGAACGCGGAGTTTCCATACCATCCCGACATCCGCCTCAGTCAGGCGTGCAGTCTCCTGTTGCATAGGTGAACCCTCCCCCCATTGAAGAACACGCCCGCACTCCTGCCCTGACGTGCGGGTGGGCCCACAAGATGACATCAGCCCATAGCCCTCAACCTCCCCGCTGGCAATTCTGGATAGACCGTGGCGGCACCTTCACCGACGTGGTGGGGCGCGCCCCGGATGGCGCGCTGCACACCTTGAAGCTGCTGAGCGAGAACCCCGAGCAGTACGCCGATGCGGCGGTGGAAGGCATACGCCGCCTGCTGGGCCTGGGGCCTGGCGAGCCCATCACGCCGCAGCAGGTGGACTGCGTGAAGATGGGCACCACGGTGGCCACCAACGCGCTGCTGGAGCGCAAGGGCGAGCCCGTGCTGCTGGTGACGACCCAGGGCTTTCGCGATGCCCTGCGCATCGCCTACCAGGCGCGTCCGCGCCTGTTCGACCGCCGCATCCTGCTGCCCGAACTGCTGTACGCGCAGGTGGTGGAGGCGCAGGAGCGCATGGGCGCGCACGGCGAGGTGATCACGCCGCTGGGCGAGGCGGCGCTGCGCACAGGTCTGCAGCAGGCCCTGGACGCCGGCATCCGCGCCTGTGCCATCGTCTTCCTGCACGGCTGGCGCTTCACCGCGCATGAGGCCGCGGCGGCGCGCATCGCGCGCGAGATGGGCTTCACCCAGGTGAGCGTGTCGCACGAGGTGAGCCCGATGATGAAGCTGGTGTCGCGTGGCGACACCACGGTGGTGGACGCCTACCTGTCGCCCATACTGCGGCGCTATGTGGACCGCGTGGCCACGCAGATGCCCGGGGTGCGCCTGTTCTTCATGCAAAGCAGTGGTGGCCTGACCGAAGCGCACCGTTTCCAGGGCAAGGACGCCATCCTGTCCGGCCCGGCCGGCGGCATCGTGGGCATGGTGCGCACGGCCGTGGCCACAGGGCACGATCGCATCATCGGCTTCGATATGGGCGGCACCTCCACCGATGTCAGCCACTTCAGTGGCGGGGCTGCCGGCACCTTCGAACGTGCCTTCGAGACCCTGGTGGCGGGCGTGCGCATGCGCGCGCCCATGATGAGCATCCACACCGTGGCCGCCGGGGGCGGCTCGGTGCTGCACTTCGACGGCGCGCGGCTGCGCGTGGGCCCGGACAGTGCCGGTGCCAACCCGGGGCCAGCCTGCTACCGGCGCGGTGGCCCGCTGGCCGTGACCGATGCCAACGTGATGCTGGGCCGGCTGCAGCCGGCTCACTTCCCGCGCGTGTTCGGCCCCGGTGCCGATGAGCCGCTGGACCGCGAGGCGGTGGTCCAGCGCTTCCAGGACCTGGCTGCCGAGGTGGCGCAGCGCACTGGGCGCGTCACCTCGCCCGAGACCCTGGCTGAAGGCTTCCTGCAGATTGCGGTGCAGAACATGGCCAACGCCATCAAGCGCATCTCGGTGGCGCGCGGCTACGACGTCACGCGCTACACGCTGCAATGCTT
>JBIKMY010000028.1:0-11675 GCA_044358945.1 Rubrivivax sp. | reverse complement strand
GTCCTGCTGATGCTGGCCATCGCCCTCAGCATCCAACCCGCCGCCGCCGCCGTCATCGCCGTCGCCACCGACGGCGACCGCCGCGCCGAGCTGCACGATCAGCCTGGGCCGTGCGTGGGCGCCGCGAAGCTGGCGGTGTTCATCCAGGGCCCGGTGCGCGTCGGCGGCTGCTGGGTCATGGCCGGGCCGGAAGTGGTGCAGATCGCGTGGCTCGATGGCGAGGTGTCCAACGTCGCCACCCGCCACTTCCGCAAGCCCGACGAAGGCTGAGTCACGCACCCGCCACGCACCGGCTGTCGGCCGCGCCCGGTGTAAATCCTGGTGTAAATTGGGGTCCGCCAAGGCCCCAAAACGGGGTGTTTTGCCGGCGTCTCTCCCTCGTAAGCCAGGTCAGACACCGGCCTTCACACGGCAGGGGTCGCAGGTTCGAACCCTGCACCGCCCACCAAGGAAATCAACGACTTACAGCGGCCCTTCGGGGCCGTTGGTCTTCCTGGTGTAAATCGGCGGTGTAAATCGTCGCGGCGCCCAGGGCCTCGAGGGCCTGGCGCTGGGGTTGCACCAGGGCATGCGCGTAGCGCTCGGTCACCTTGATGCTGGTGTGGCCCAGCACGTCGCGCACCACGTGCAGCGGGGCGTTGATCGGGGGCGCCAGCAGGATCGTGGCGCAGCTGTGGCGCAGGGTGTGAAAACCCACACCGGGCAGGCCGGCCTTGGCCCGCGCGCGCCGGATGCCGCTCTTGACGCCCTCGAAGGTCACCGGCAATGGGATGTACTGCAGCCAGGGGCGCAGAGCCGGCACGATGGGCACCTCGCGGTAGCGCAGCGTCTTGGTGTTGCCGGCCTGGATGCGCAGCGTGGTTTCGCCGATGTCCTCGCGCTGCAGCTTGCAGATCTCGCCGCGGCGGCAGCCGGTGAGCAGGCCGATCCAGATGGCGGCGCGCACCGGTTCGCTCGCCGCGTCGGCCAGCTGGCGCACCTGGTCGATGGTCAGGTACAGCGTCTTCTCGTTCTGCTCGGGCAGGCGCTTGACCAGGCCCGACCAGTCCTGCGTGGTGTCGCCGCGCTCCCAGGCCATGCGCAGCGCGTGCTTCAGCGTGCCCAGGCTACGGTTGATGGTGGCCGGCCGGTAGGCGGTGCTGAGATCCTGCACGATCTGCGCGACCACCTGGCGCACCTCACTCGCGCGCCGGCCCTCGAGCCAGCGGCCGATGCGGTAGGCGTGATGCTGGGCGGTGTCGGTGCTGCGCAGCGTCAGCGCGTGGCGCTGCGCGTAATCGGCCAGGATGGCGGTCAGCATCGGGTCACCCGGCACGCTGACGGCACGCTGCGGCGCCGGCTCAGCGTGCAGCGCGCGCGTCAGCTCAGCTTCGGCGAGCTTGGCATCACGCGCAGTTGCGCCCGCCGGCAGGCGTCGGTGAAGGCGTCGACGACGGACGCAGACCTCGACGTGCCAGCGGCCTTCTGTGTCTTGTCTGATGGGCATGGTGCAGCGTCCCTCTCGCGCATCCAGCGCAGGCATTCGGCCGCATCGTAAACGCGCCGGCCGCGCACCAGGATGCTGGGCATGCCGTCGATGACCAGGCGCGCAACGGTGCGCTCGCTGCAGCGCAGTAGGGCGGCCAGCTCGGCGCCGGTGTGTAGGCGGTCAGGGGTGTGCATCGTCACCTGCCGTACACCGATTCCAGCCACCCGGCAAGCTCACGCATGTTGGCCTGCAGGACGTTGCGGCCGTCGTCGGCGGCCTTGGGCCCGCTGCCGTCGTTGCACTCCAGGCAGGCCATCGCGTATTCGCCCACGGCATCGGCCGCGGCAAACAGCTTCTCCGCGGCCCTCAGCGCGGCCTTGCGCCGTGCGGCCTCGGCCCGGGCCTGGGTCTTGCGGTCGCGGTCGCTGAGCCAGTCTTCGCCGGTCATGGTGAGTTGGTGCGTCACTTCGGCCCCTCCACATGCGCCCAGTGCGTCACACCCTCGACCACGCCGCCCGTGGCGCAGTCGAACCAGCAGTCGACCTCGTCGTCGTACCAGCCAGAGAACCATTCGCCCGTGTCGCGACAGCACAGCACGGTGGTTTCGGAGTCGGGCTTTGTAGCCACGGGACTCCAGGTCAGGGTTTCGGTCATGCCGCCTTCCTCTCTTGCGCCATCTCGGCAAAGTTCGCCCGCACCAGCGCGCCGTCCCAGCGGTGCTCGCAGGGGCCGCCGGTAGTGCAGGCGCAGTAGCAGGCGGCGTCTTCGTGCGTGCTGTGCGCCTGGGCCGCGTCCCAGCCGTACTCGGCCGCCAAGCGGTCCAGCTCGGCCTTGACGCGGGCATTGCGCTCGGCGCGCAGGGTGGGGAAGTCGGGTGCTGTGCTCATGCCTCAGGCTCCTGCGGCGCCTCTGGCAGCGGCATCCAGTGCGTCACATCGCCTTCACTGACCGCAACAGCCGAATAGTCGCCCCAGTTGTCGATGCACTCAAACCAGCCCTCGGCGACGTAATAGGTGTCGGTCGCCTCGTCATATTCCGAGCACTGATCCCAGTCCTCGGTGTTCGCTTCCACGGTCTTCGCGGCGATCCAATGCGCGCGGATACGCCGCAGCTTCCCGAGCCTGTTGCGGTAGCACGCCAGCACCTTGACGCCAGGCTTGGGCATGGCATTGGCGACTGAGATCCAGGCCGCCGGCGTGACCTGCAACACAGCGCGCCCAGCCTGCGCCGCCGCCTGAGCCACGCGACGCACGCGCTGAGCCAAGCCATCGGGGTCACCGATGGGCGATCTGTCCATGAAGCGCACGCTCCAGCCCATGATGTCGGCGAGCTCAGGGTCGGTCAGCATGCTGGCGGCCTCCAGCTGAAGACGCTGGCCCCGGGCAGCGCGCCCACGTGGGTGCGCCCGTTGCGCACCTGGTAGATGACGAACTTGCTCAAGCCCAGCCGGTCGGCCAGGGCTTGGTTGGGTTCGTCGCTGGCCAGGATCTCGTCGCGCATGGCCGGGGTGACCTTGCGGCCGCGCTGGTCCCACATGCGGCGGCTGGCCAGGCTCTTGCTCAAGAGGTTCTTGACCTTGCCGGTCTTGCGCAGCCATTCGCCGTGCTGCTGGCGGGTGCCGGCGCGGCTGTGGGCGGGGTTGACGCAGTCGTCTGCCTTGCAGCAGGCCCGCGCGAAGGCAAAGTGGCCGGGCGGAAGGTCGCTCCCGGTGGCCAGCAGCAGCGCGGCGCGCCGGCCGCGCATGGCCACGCCCATGCGCCCGCCGGCTGCGGCAGGGTGTTGCAGGTGGACACGGGGCGAGCCCTGGCTGAAGCTCAGGCGCCAGTGCCAGCAGCCGGTTTCGGCATCGATGACGCAGCGCTGGCGCAGGTCTTCCAGCGTGCGGATGCCGCCCAGGTAGGTGCCGGTTGCGTGCGGCATCATGCGCCCCCTTCGGCGGGCAGCTCGCCCAGGGGGCGGATGTCCCAGTGGCCGAGCTTGCGCATCTGCGCGATCAGGCCGGCGTCGTCGGTCAGGCGCCAGGCTGCGTGCTCGATGCCGATGGTGCGGAAACGCCAGGCTACAGCTTCGCACGGGCCAGCAAAGCCCTGCTCAAGCTGCTGCAGCGCCCGGCGCAGCACGGTGCTGGTGCCCGCCGGCATCACCTCGAAGTCGCTCATGCTCACCCCCCCAGCGGCGCAAACAGCGCCGTCGTCAACACGATCACGATGCAGATGCCCCAAAACAGATCCAGGTCCATCTTGTTCATGCCTGGGCCTCCTGTTCGCGCGGGGCGCAGCCATCGCGCAAGGCGCGCAGCAGGGCGGCGCAGTGGGCGGCTTGGTGCATGGCGTCGCGCAGCGCGTTGTGCTTGTCGGCCTCGTCGCGCTCGGGCGCGGGCACGTGGGGCAGCAGCTTGCGCAGGGTGCGCAAATCGCGCTGCTGCCAGTAGGCCCAGGGCACTGGCAGCTTGTGGCGGGCCAAGGCGCGCGACAGGATGACCAGGTCGAAGTCGATGCCGTTGGCCCACAGGCCGTCGAACGCGCCATATTCGGCGGTGCTCAGCGCGCGGTGGAAAGTCTTCAGCGCATCAACCTCCAGCATCCCGCCATGCCCGTCTTCCCGCCGCTGCAGGCCGCGCAGCGCACGCCGCAAAGCCTCGGGCTGGGTGAGCCACCAGCTGATCGTCTCGCCGTCGGCCTGCGCGCCGTTGCGCAGGCTGTCGGCCAGGTCGATATGCCAGTGGCCGTGGCCGTAGGGCAGCACGCCATCGGCCACGGTGAAGCGCACCAGGCCGATGCTCAAGATGGCGGCATCGACACTGGTGCCCATGGTCTCGATGTCGACCATCACCTGTACAGCAAGCGGGTTCACGTTCTTTGCTCCTTCGGTGGCTCGATCACCACCACGTTGGCGCCCATGCCACCGGCCTGGGCTGATACGGTGCGGCGCTGCACCAGTTCTTCGGCCGCAAAGCGCTCGCTGTGCGTGATGCCATCCAGAAGATCCACCCAGGCGGCCTGCAGCTCGCGCAGCGCGGCCAGTTCGCCGGCGCGGGCGGCGCGGGTGCCGGTGGCGCGCTGGCGCTCGAGGATGGCCACGCAGGCGTCCTGCGCGGCGCGCACGGTGCCCTGCGGGTCACGCGCCACGCGCTGCAGCACCAAGCTTTCGGCCAGGTTGATCGCGTTGAAGATCTCGGTCCACGCCTGCTCGCCGGCCTGGCCGCGGCGCACGTCGTCCAGCGCCAGCAGCAGCTGCAGGGCCCAGCGCTCGCGGTCGGCCTGGCTCAGCAGTGCCGCACCCTGCATGGCCATCAAGTGCGCCTGCGGATTCACGTTGCGCGGCCGGTAGCGGCTTCGTTTGCGGGTCATGCGTTTGCCCCTTGACAATGCGTCACCACCGCGCATCCTCCAGCTCAGGCGCCGGCACCTGCCCGCGCAGGTAGCGGCTGGGCAGGCGGGTGCACTGCCGGCGCTGGGCGTACACCGGCGGCGCGGGGAAGGGCCAGTCGGGCACGATCGGCGCCACGCGCAGCAGGCCGCCCTGGCTGCCTTGCAGCTCCAGGGCCTCGCGGCCATCGGGCAGCAGCCAGCGGTCACCAGCGCTCACGCCGCCGCCCCCTCACCCTGCCGCGCCTGCTCATACGCCCCGGCGCGCAGTTCCTGGTAGCGCTCCAGCCACGCCGCGGCCGTCGCGCAGGTGCAGCCAGTCGGCGGGCTGGATGCCCAGGTCATAGCGCCGCCCCCATCAGCGGGCGCGGCACAGGCGCGGGTTGCGGCTGCGGCTGCAGCACGCAGCCCATCAGCCGCGCGGCATCCAGGCACAAGTCCAGGCTTGCCACGCTGAACCGCTTGACGCTGCGGCCGTGCAGGCGCACCAGGCCGTGCCGCTGGTGAGCGTGCACCAGCAGGCGCTGCTTGGCCGCTTCGGCGTCGGCTGAGGCCTGCTCGGCGGTGGCAGCGGTCTGCAGCCAGATGAGGGCGTGCAGCAGCACGCCGCTGCGGCGGTATTCGGTCGGCGCCTTTTGTTGCGGCTGCGGCTGCTTCAGCACCACGCGCAGCACGGGCAGCGCCGCGCCGCCGTTGCCGTGGGGCCTGACGCTGGGGTACACCGCCACCACAGAGCCGGCGGCTTGCACCTCACCAGGCAGCGGCTGGGTGATCCAGTCGGGCAGGTGTTGCGCGGGCTGCACATCTGCCGGACGCTGCGCGACAAGCACCGCGCTCATCGCCCGGCCTCCACCTGGGCCAGCTGCACGCGCAGCTCGCTGACGTAGCCGCGGTGCGCGGCGATCAGCAGCGGAATGTCCCGCGCCTCATCCTGCAGCCAGCCGATGTCGCGCTCGGCGCCGGCGATCAGGTGGCGCAGGTAGGCGGCGCGCAGCGCGGTGCGCAGGCGCAGCCACCAGGGCCGGGGCACGCCCAGCGCGGCCACCGCCGCCGCGTGCGGGCCGATCAGGCCCTCGAGCTCCACCCAGTGCACCAGCGCGACCGCGCCGACGATAGCCAGGATCAGGCAGAGCAGGAATTCGAACGCCGCCTCGGCGCGGCGCTCGGCCCGGCTGGGCGTGTGGGGAACGACAGGCACCGACATCGCATCTCCCGCCCCCGGCGTAAGCCGTTGTCGTGGGGCTGGGTGCGATTCTTAGCCTTGGGCTAATTCATGTCAATAGCCTGTGGCGAATGCCCTGGGAATTTTGTCGCTGAGTCTGCTCAAGCTACTGCGGTATCAGCGTGATGCCGCAGTGCTTGCACCGCCTGGCGTCGCGCAGCACCAGCTCGCGGCAATCGGGGCAACGCACGTGCGTGTCTGGGGTGGCACGTTGTGACTGCGGGTCATTGAGGCGCGGCAGGGCCAGCAGCAGCAGGCCAGTGAGCACCGGGCTGATGAACACCGTCAGCAGGAACCAGCCAAAGCCAGAGCGCCCGCGATGGGACGCGGCTACGCCGATGACGACTGCCAGACCAAGCCAGAGCACAGCAATTTCCATGGATTCCCCCTTGCGGCAACCATCGCCGCGGCCGCGATTGTGCGACCAGGCCGATCAGGTGCCCGTGCGGACTACGGTGGCCGTCGGCGATTGAGCAAGCGCATCAAGGAGCCGCAGCGCAGTGGGCCATTGATCGGGCGCCATCTGCTCCATCAGCAGCAGGGCCTTGGTGCGCGGATCTTCCTCACCGTGCAGCTCTGCAAACGTGGGCGGGGTGTCCATCCAGCCGCGTGGCAGCTGCAGCGTCGCCTCGATCTCGCGCGCCATCTCGTCGCCCATCTGGTAGGGCTTGTCGCGGCCAGAGCGCATGTTCTGGTTGCGGATCTGCAGCAGCTTCGGGTCTGTGCGTGGCCAGCCCAGCGCCTCGTTCAGCGCCGCAACGGTGCCGTAACGCTGGGTCAGCATCTTCAGGCGGGCCAGCCGCGTTTCGTGAATGGTCAGCACAAGCAGCATTCCAAAGCCTCCGGCGATCTATGCAAATTCGCGCCCGGCTATTGACAGCGCATAATCCAATGGCTAAGAATGCGCGACGTATGAACCTCCTGGACTGGCTTTCACAGAAACGCGGGCGTCAAGCCGCCCTGGCCGGCGAGCTGGGCATCAGGCCGCCGACCGTCTCAGATTGGGCCGCAGGCGACAAGCGCGTGGCGCTGGACCGCTGCCCCGCCATCGAACGCGCCACCCAAGGCGCCGTCACCGTCGAGGTGCTGCGCCCCGATGCCGCCTGGAGCCGCATCCCCGACCCCGCCTGGCCGCACCCGGCCGGCCGGCCCGTGATTGACGTCGCCCGGCCGCTGGCTGTGGCGCAGGAGGGATGAGCGCATGACCAACACCGCGGACACCACCGAGATCCTGACCGAGCTGCGCGCCATCCGCGCTCTGCTGGAGCGGCAGCTTGTGCTGTCGATGTACCTTACGTTCAAGCGCGAACCGCCTGAGTTTGCCGAGCAGCTCAACCAGGCGTGGATGGATTCGCAGCTGGCCGCTCCGGTGCTGCCTGGTGAGCGGCAAGCAGCTGCTGCAGCAGCGACTCGATGCGCGCAAGAGCCTGCAGCGTCTCCGCATGCATTGACCACAGCTCCTGCAACGCATCCCGCTGCTGCCGGGGCGGCAGGTGGTACTGCGTGAAATCGTATTTGTCCATGGGCGCCCTCTTGGTTGCACTGGTTGGGGTGAGAGCCGCCATTGTCAGCCGGGCAGGGCGCCCGCCCTTCGTCGCCCCCGATCCCTCCCTGCCCGGTGCCCATGGCCGGGTTTCTGCGCCACGCTGGCCGGCCGTGATGCCGGCTGCCCGGCCGGTGCCGCTGCGTACCGTCTCCTCCGCATGCCCGGCCGGGCGGCGCGTTTTTTCTTCCACGCTCGGAGCCTGACGCACCATGAAGCTCACCGAGGAAATCAAGGTCAGGCTCGACGAGCAAACAGCCGAGGCCTTCCGTCGACGCGCGCACGCGGCCGGGTGCAACCCGGGCGAGCTGCTGCGTGATCTGGTGTGCTCGCTCGAGCATGGCAAAACGTGGGGAGAACATGTGGCCCATGTTCGGCGCACCGCCGTCACCCGTGAAGGCCCGCTGCCGGCCCGGCTGCATGTGTTCCCGGCGCCGGCCGACGGGACTGGTGAGCATGCGCAAGTGCGGGGGGCTGCGTGATGGCAGGCCGCACGCAGACACCGGGCCTGGTGCGCCACCGCGCCTTTGAAGCGCGCGTCAACCGCCAGTACCTCACCCGCACCGGCCGCCTTGCACGCCTGGCCAAGATCGAGCCCGATGCATCGGGCGACGACATCCTGCACTTCGAATACCTGGACCCCCCGCCCGATGCCGGCGCCCTGGGGCCGACGAAGACCCGCAAGGACGGGTTCCAGATGCACGAGCGCGTGGCCTCGCGCTTGATGGTTCGCGTTGATTGACGCAGGCCGCGCGATGACACAGAAAGCCGCCTTGATGCAGCCGCTGCTGGACAACCTGCCCGCCGCCATGCGGGCGCTGGACCAGTGGCTGGTCTGGCGCTTCGAGACTTACCCCGGCGACAAGAAGCCGCGAAAGGTGCCCTACTACTGCAGCGGGCGCAAGCGCCGCGGTGAGCAGGGCAGCGCCGAAGACCGCGCCCAGCTGGCCGGCTTTGCCCAAGCGCGGGCGCTGGTGGACACCGGGCGCTTCGATGGGCTGGGCTTTGCCTTCCTGCCCGGTGACGGGCTGATCGGCATCGACATCGACGCCGCCATCGACGCCGACACCGGCGAGGTGGCGCCGCACTGCCTGCGCATCATCGAGCAGTGCGCCAGCTACACCGAGCGCAGCCCCAGCGGCCGGGGCGTGCACATCATCGTGGCCGGTCACACGCAGACCTTCAAGGACAACAGCATCGGTGTGGAGGTCTTCTGCGGCCGCCAGTTCTTCACCTGCACCGGCGACCGCTGGGCCGGCACGCCGGCCGAGGTGGGCCCGATCACGCCGCAGACGCTGGCCATGTTGCGCGAGCTGGTCAAGCCCGGCCGCGACCAGGCGCCGCGCGCCGCCGCACCACGTCCCACCACGCCCGCCGCCGATGACCTGGGCCGGCGGCTCGAATCTGCGCTGCTGCAGCTGGACAGCGACATGCCGCACGACGACTGGGTCGAGGTGGGCATGGCGTTGAAGGCCGCGCTGGGCGAAGGCGGCCTGCGGCTGTGGGACTGGTGGAGCAGCAAGGGCAGCAAATACCCCGGGCACGAAGTGCTGGCGCGCAAGTGGGCCAGCTTCCGCGGCCAGGGCATCACCGAGGCCACCATCTTCCGCCGCGCCATCGACGCCGGCTGGGCCCCGCCGCGCAGCCGCGGCCCCCTGCGCGCACCGCCGCCGCCGCAGGACGCGCCCGATCTGCAGGACGACGGTGCGGCCGGCGACGACCAGGCCGAAGACGCGCCCGAGTACCACGCCGACCCCGAAGGCGCCGAAGCTGCCGAAGCCCGATCTACCCCTGCGTCCGGCTCCGCGCCGGGTGGCAGGCGCAAGCCCCGCAACAACCTGCCCCCGGCGCTGGACGCGCTGCTGCTGCGCAACAGCGAAGGCGGGGTGGCCGATTGCCGTGAAAACGTCTTCCTGACGCTGAAGCACCACCCCGAGCTGGCGGGCCTGGTGGCCTTCGACGAGTTTGCCTACCGCGTGCTGAAGACCCGCACCACGCCCTGGGGCAGCGAGCCGGGCGAGTGGGCCACCGACGACGACTACAGCCTGGGCTACTGGCTGGCCACCCAGATACGCCTGCGCGTGCGGGCCGAGGCCACGCTGGCGGCCGGCGTGGCCATGGCCGCCACGGACAACAAGTTCCACCCGGTGCGCCAGTACCTGGACAACCTGCCCGCCTGGGATGGCATCGACCGCCTGACACACTGGCTGCACGAGTGCGTGGGCGCGGCCGACACCACCTACACGCGCCTGATCGGCCCGTGGTTCGTGATGAACATGGTGCGCCGCATCCGCCAGCCGGGCTGCCAGGCCGACTACATGATTGTGCTCGAGGGCAAGCAGGGCAAGCGCAAGAGCACCAGTCTGCGCACCCTGGTGGGCCGCGACGACTGGTTTGCGGACACGCCCATCCGCATCGGCGACAAGGACGCGCTGCTCAATCTGGCGGGGAAGTGGCTGTACGAGATCGCCGAGCTCGACAGCTTCAGCCGCGCCGAAACCACCGCCGTCAAGCAGTACCTCACCAGCCGCATCGACCGCGTGCGCGAGCCCTTTGCGCGCCGCCCGGCTGACCGCCCACGCAGCTGCGTCTTCGCCGGCACCACCAACCAGGACGAGTACAGCAAAGACAGCACCGGTGCGCGCCGCTTCTGGCCCGTGGCCTGCGACGACGAGATCAACCTCGACAAGCTGGCCGCCGACCGCGACCAGATGTTTGCCGAGGCCATCGCCCGCCTGGCCAGCGACGACGCCGAAACCCGGCGCTGCTGGCCCACGCGCGAGGAAGAACAGCGCTACCTCGTCCCCGAGCAGGAGCGCCGCGAGATCGGCGATCCGTGGTTCGAGCGCATCGCATCGTGGGTGGACAGCAGCGCCCGCTTTGGTGAGGCCCACACCGAAGCCTGTGAGCGCGACAGCTTCACCACGCACGAGCTGCTGGTGTACTGCCTGGGCGTGCCCAGTGACCGCATCGACGGTGCCCGCCAGATGAGCACGCGCGTGGGCATCGCCATGCACAAGCTCGGCTGGACCAAGAAGCGCGATGCCCATGGCGCCAGGCTCTGGCGCTACGTCCGCCCAACCTCGAAGCCAGGGCAGGGCGCGGACGATCAGAACGCGGTGGGTGGTCCCACCAGCGAGCCGCAGGCCGGTGGTCCGGCCGAGGAAACGCTCGATGAATTCTGATCTCGTCCAACCTCCGTCCAACCTCCGTCCAACCTCTGCGCAAGGTTGGACGGGCGGTTTTTACCTCGGTGGCAGGGTGCCGTCCAACCTCGTCCAACCTGCCTCACGTGCGGGCGCGTGTGTGCGTGGGGGCGCGCGGACGCCCGCACGCCCCCGCACGCCCCCGCGGGGGCGCGCACAGGGGGAAAGGGGTTGGACGAGGTTGGACGGTTGGACAACAGAGCAAAGAGCACCACAGCACAGCACCATGCAACAGCAAGGCCAAGGCAGCAAGGCAGCAAGCCTGCGATCCACCATGCCGCAGACCGCCGAGCTTGTCGACTGGCTGCGGGCCGAACTGGGCAAGCAGGCCGCCGACCGCATCGTGCTGAAGGGCAAGCAGGGCAAGGGCGGCTTCTACGCCGCCGAGATCGGCCCCGATGGTGTGCTGCGCGAGTTCGGCAGCACGGTCAGCGGCCGGCGGGTGCGGTTGGACGGGCCGGGTGGGTTGGTGTGGGAGGCGGCGCCGTGAGGATCACCATCGACACCAACATCGCCCAGGTGCGCGAACGCCTGGGCGCGCTGGCCGGCCAGGCTGACTTTGCGGCCAGCGTGGCGCTCAACGCCACGGCCCGCCACGTGCAGGCCATCGTGCCCGGCCTGCTGCGCGGCGCGCTGGATCGGCCCACCCCCTTCACGGCCGGCGAGCCCACGGGCAGCCGCGCCTCGACCTTCATCGCCCGCGCCGACAAGCGCAAGCTCGAAGCCGGCGTCTTCTTCAAGACCCGGCAGGCCAGCTACCTGCGCTGGCAGCTGCAGGGCGGCACGCGGCAGCCGGCGCGCAAGGCCCTGCGCCTGCCTGCTGCGGTGGAGCTCGACGCCTTCGGCAACCTGCCGCGCGGCACCATCG
>JBIKMY010000346.1:0-2964 GCA_044358945.1 Rubrivivax sp. | reverse complement strand
TGGTGACCGCCCCGTACGAGATCGACGGTCAGGTAGTGGGCACCCTGGGCGTCATTGGCCCCACCCGCATGGCCTACGACCGCATGATCCAGATCGTGGACATCACCTCGCGCCTGGTGGGCCACGCGCTGTCAGTGCGCTGACGCTGCTCAGCGCGGACGGCTCGGTGCGGGCCTTTCATTGCAGGCCCTTCACCCCCGGCCACACTCCTAGAATCCACCCCTGCGAGAGGGGGCCGTTAGCTCAGTTGGTCAGAGCAGAGGACTCATAATCCTTCGGTCGTTGGTTCAAGTCCAACACGGCCTACCAAGACCCTCCGCGCAGGCTCGTTGAACCGCCTTCCAGGTACCGCCTGCCTCTCGGAATTTCTCCATGACTTGGCTTCGCCGCATCACCCCGGGCCGCAGTGCCCCCGCGGGCCTGGAGTGGCGCTTGTGGAGGCGGCTGCCGGCCATTGCGGGGTGGGGACTGTGCTTGCTGGGTCTGGCCGTGCTCTGGCAGTGGTGGCGGTTTCCGGAATTGGCCACCCCCACACAGGAGCGCGCCTTCTGGCTCAGCGTGTACCGCCTGGCCGGTGCGGCGGTGCTGCACGCCACGCTGGTGTTCACCGTGGGCGTGGGCTGTGTGGTGGTGATGATCATGAAAGGCCCGGCCTACGAGGCCGACCCCTACCCGCCGGCCGACCGGCCGCAGCCCTGACTCACGCAGCGCAAGGCCGCGCGGGTCGGCGTTAGCGCTGGGTGGCGGTTTGTGGCGCGCTGGTGGCTCGCCAGGCGCTGATGAATTCCCTGGCCCGCGGGCCCACGGTGGCCGCGGTGTCGCCCGGTTGGTAGAGCTGTCCGCCGATGCCGAAGCCGGTGGCGCCGGCGGCGGTCCAGGAGGCCAGGTTGTCAGCGGCCACGCCGCCCACGGGCCACAAGGGTGTGCCTTCGGGCAGCACGGCCTTCAAGGCCTTCAGGCCGCGCGGCCCCCACACCTCCGCGGGAAAGAGCTTCAGGCCGTGCGCCCCATGGCGCAGCGCGGTGAAGGCTTCGCTGGCCGTGCCCACGCCGGGCACGCACCACAGGCCCAGGGCCACGGCATGGTCGATGACGGATGGGTCGCAGTGCGGGCAGACGATGAGGCGCCCGCCGGCGCCGGCCACGGCCTGTACCTCCTGGGGGCTCATCACCGTGCCGGCACCCACCAGCGTGCCCGGAGGGGCCATGGCGGCCAGCGTGGCGATGGCCTGTAGCGCACCGGGCCGGTTCAGCGGCACTTCCACCGCGCAAAAGCCGGCATCGAACAGGGCCGTGCCCACGGCGGCGGCGTCTTCGGCGGGCAGGCCGCGCAGGATGGCCACCAGGGGTGGGTCCAGGGGCGGCAGGGCGCGCTGCGGGGTGTGCGGGGCTGCGCCAGAAGGCTGCGGGGGGAAAGCGGGGGAGGGGTTCATGGAGACGTCGTCAGCAGGTGGGCCAGGGCGGCTTTGTAGACCTGGCCCGGTTCCAGATGGTGCAGCGTCACGCCAAAGGCGTATGCGGCCTCGGCGTGGCGCGCGGCCAGGTGAGGGGCGCCGATGACGGTGACCGAGGCGGGCAGCTGCCCGGCGCCGCGCCGGCGCAGTTCATGCCATTCCGCCCCGATGAGCAGGCCGCTGAGGTAGGCCCGGGCCTGCTCGGGCGGCAGTTCACCGGTGACCACGCGCGCGCGGCAGCCGAAGAGGGCGTGGGACAGGGCCACGTCCGACCCATTGTTCAGGCCCTGGACGAAGGCGGCGGGGTGGTGCATCTCGGCCGTGGTCGGGTCTGCCCCGGCGGCGGCGGCCAGTGTGCCGTGACGGCCCAGCAGATCAAACAGTTCGCCGGTCATGAAGGTGGCGAAGTCGGCTACCCGGCCCTGCGCCATGCGCACCCACTTGCTGTGGGTGCCCGGCAGCAGGAACCAGCCGTCGTCATGGCCCAGCAGCGCAGCGCCCAGCAGCTGGGTTTCCTCGCCGCGCATCACGTCCACGGCGCCTGCGGTCTTCAGGGCGATGCCCGGCACGATCTCCACGCGGCGGGCCGTGCCGGGCACGCGCAGCAGGTGCTGTCCCAGGTCGCGCAGCGGCACCTCGGGGTTGAGGTAGGGCGCCTGCACCCAGCCGTGGGCGCTGCCCACCATGCCCGACATCAGCACCCGCACCTGCGGGCCGGTGGCGTTCAGGGCTTGCAGCAGCGTGTCCAAAGAAGCCTCGAAGCGGCCACGCGCGGCCAGCATGCCGTCGGCGTCTGCGTGCTCGGCCAGGCAGTGCCCGTTGGCGGCCAGGGCATAGCCGCGACGGTGGGTGGTGCCCCAGTCCACGCCCACGGCCACGGGAGTGTCAAGGTGGGGAAGGCTCATGCGGTGGAGGGTTGTGTTGGGGGGCTGGAGATGGGCAACGGCAAGGCCGTCTTGTAGCGCACCTGCTTGAGGGCGAAGCTGGAGCGGATCTTTTCGATGCCCGGGATGGGTGTGAGCTGCTCCAGGATGAAGCGCTCCAGAGCGCCGATGTCGGGCACGGCCACGCGGATGAGGTAGTCGCTGTCGCCCGTCATCAGGTAGCACTCCATCACCTGTTCGTGCTCGGCGATGCGCCGCTCGAACTCGGCCAGGGACTCCTTGCCCTGCTCCTTCAGGCTGATGTTGATGAACACGTTCAGCCCTAGGCCCAGCGCCTTGGCGTTGGCCAGCGCCACATAGCGCTCGATCACGCCGGCCGCCTCCAACGCCTTCACCCGCGTGAGGCAGGGGGAAGGTGAGAGGTGGACCCGCCGGGCCAGCTCCACGTTGGTGAGTGAGCCGTCGCGCTGCAGCTGGTCCAGGATGCGCAGGTCGAGAGTGTCAAGTTGCATGAACTGCTGTACGGGCATTTGTTTTCGGCATCTTATGCCGAAGCAAGCCATTCGGAGCGCTTCTTCGGCAACTCATTTCGCGCCTTGCGGCCTACAGTTCTGGCATGAGCGATCC
>JBIKMY010000347.1:0-2964 GCA_044358945.1 Rubrivivax sp. | reverse complement strand
GCCAGGCACCAAGGGCATCTCGCTGGCGCTGGTGCCCAAGCTGCTGCCTGACGGCACGCGCAACGCCATGCATTGCGACGGCATCGAGCACAAGATGGGCATCCACGGCAGTGCCACCTGCGCCATGCGCTACGAGGGGGCCACGGGCTGGCTCATCGGCCAGCCGAACCGGGGTCTGGCCTCCATGTTCCTGATGATGAACTCGGCCCGGCTGCACGTGGGTTTGCAAGGCCTGGGCCACCAGGAGATGGCCACGCAGAACGCGCTGCGCTACGCCCTGGAGCGGCTGCAGGGCCGGGCGGCCGTGGCCGGTACCGCAGCCGACCCCATCGCTGTGCACCCGGCCATGCGCCACACCTTGCTGCGCCTGCAGGCGCTGACCGAAGGGCAGCGCGTCATCGCCTACCGCGCCGCGCTGGCGCTGGACGAGGCAGCCCATCATCCGCAGGCCGAGCGCCGGCAGGCGGCCTCGGCCCTGGCCGCGCTGATGACGCCGGTGATCAAGGCCTTCTGTACCCACCAGGGGTTCCAGGCCGCGAGTGCGGCGCTGCAGGTCTTCGGGGGCTACGGCTATGTGCGCGAGTACGGCATCGAGCAGACGCTGCGCGACGCTCGTATCGCCATGGTCTACGAGGGCACCAACGAGATCCAGGCCATCGACCTGTTGCAGCGCAAGGTGCTGGCCGATGGTGGCGCGGCGCTGCAGGCCTGGCTGGCCGAAGCCCGTGCCGAGGCCCAGGCCTGCGAGACCGCCGGACTGCCCGACATCGCCGCCGCCTTGCGCAGCGAGTGCGATGCCGCGCAGGCTGCCGTGGCGTCCGTGCAGGCGGCTGTGGCCGCGTCACCCGAAGACCGCGAAGGGCCTCTGCGCGCCGCCGACGATTTCCTCATGGGCCTGTCCCACACCTTGCTGGCCTGGGCCTTTGCGGCCAGCGCCCGCGCGGCGGTGGGCCATCCGGACAGCGGCTGGGCCCAGGCGAAGCTCCAGCGCATGCGCTACGGCGTCCAGTGGGTGCTGCCGCAGGCGGCGGTGCACTGGACGCGGGTGCAAGCCGTGGGCAGCTTGATCCTGCCTGCGATAAGCGACTGACTCAGCCCACCCGGCCGAGCAGAAGGTACTCCATGAGCACCTTCTGCACGTGCAGTCGGTTCTCGGCTTCATCCCAGACCACGGATTGCGGGCCGTCGATGACGTCGGCGGCGACCTCTTCGCCACGGTGGGCGGGCAGACAGTGCATGAACAGCGCGTCGGGCTGGGCCAGTTGCATCATCTGCGTGTCCACGCACCAGTCGGCGAAGGCGGCGCGGCGCTTTGCGTTCTCGGCCTCGAAGCCCATGCTGGTCCAGACGTCGGTGGTCACCAGGTGGGCCCCTTCGCAGGCGGCTGCCGGGCTCTTGAAGACCTTCAGGCAGTCGGGGTTGGAAACGCCCGCCAGTGTGGGGTCGATCTCGTAGCCGCTGGGCGTGCTGACATGAAGGGTGAAGCCCAGGATGTCGGCGGCCTGCAGCCAGGTGTTGGCCATGTTGTTGCCGTCACCGACCCAGGCCACCGTCTTGCCCTGGATGGAGCCGCGGTGCTCAATGAAGGTGAAGATGTCGGCCAGGATCTGGCAGGGGTGGTACTCGTTGGTCAGGCCGTTGATCACCGGCACGCGCGAGTGCGCCGCGAAGCGTTCGATCTTGCTCTGCTCGTAGGTGCGGATCATCACCAGATCCACCATGCGGCTGATGACGCGCGCACTGTCCTCGATGGGCTCGGCGCGGCCCAACTGGCTGTCGCCGGTGGTCAGGTGCACCACCGAGCCGCCCATCTGGTACATGCCCGCCTCGAAGCTCACGCGCGTGCGCGTGCTGGCCTTCTCGAAGATCATGGCCAGCGTGCGGTCGGTCAGCGGCTGGTAGCGCTCGTAGTTCTTGAAACGGGTCTTGATGATCTTGGCCCGCTCGAACAGGTAGGCGTACTCCTGGGCACGCAGGTCCTTGAACTGCAGGTAGTGCTTCATGAGGGAGTGTCCCGGCTTCATGCCGTCGGCTCGGCCAGGAAGGCCTTCACGACCGGGCTGAGGAGGGCCACGATCTGGTCGGCCTCATCGGCCGACAGAATCAGCGGCGGCACCAGGCGGATCACGCTGTCGGCGGTGACGCTGATCATGAGGCCGGCCTCGGCCGCACGGCCCAGCAGCACGCCGCAGGGGCGGTCGAGCTCAATGCCGAGCATCAGCCCGGCGCCACGGATCTCCTTCACGCCGGGCAGCGCACCCAGTTCGCGCTCCAGGCCGGCCTTCAGTCGCGCACCCACGGCGGCCGCGTTTTCCATCACGCCGTCCTCGCGCATGATGCGCAGCGTCTCCACGCCCGCCCGCATGGACAGCGGGTTGCCGCCGAAGGTGGTGCCATGGTTGCCCGGGCCCAGCACGCCCGATGCCTTGGGGCCCGTGACCACGGCGCCAATGGGCACGCCCGAGCCCAGGCCCTTGGCCAGGGGCATCACGTCAGGCACGATGCCGGCCCACTGGTGGGCGAACCACTTGCCCGTGCGGCCGATGCCGCACTGCACCTCGTCCAGCATCAGCAGCCAGTTGCGCTCGTCGCAGAGCTTGCGCAGGCCCTGCAGGTACTCCCAGCGCGAGGGGTTGATGCCGCCCTCGCCCTGGATGGTTTCCAGAAACACGGCCACCACGTTGGGGTTGGTGCGGGCCACCTGCTCGATGGCGTTCAGGTCGTTCAGTGGCACGCGTACGAAGCCCTCCACCAGGGGCTCGAAGCCTTTCTGCACCTTGGGGTTGCCCGTGGCCGACAGCGTGGCGATGGAGCGCCCGTGGAAGGCCTTCTCGTAGACGATGATTTCGGGCCTGGTGATACCGCGGTCGTGCCCGTACTTGCGTGCGATCTTGAGCGCGCCTTCGTTGGCCTCCAGCCCCGTGGAACAGAAGAACACGCTGTCCAGGCCCGAGAGCTCGCACA
>JBIKMY010000345.1:0-2978 GCA_044358945.1 Rubrivivax sp. | reverse complement strand
CCACGGCGCTGGGCCTGGCGCCTGCGATGCTGGCGGGGATCTGGTGCGGTCGGCGTCTTTTTCTCGGCACGCCCCCACAGGCCTTTCGCCAGCGCGTGCTGGAGGCGCTGATGGTGATGGCTGGACTGGGCGTGCTGCGCGCGTGCACGGAGCTCGTGCGCTAAGGGGATGGCCCTGCCGGGCTTCCGGGTCGGTGGCGGGCTGGCGGCGCCCGGCGGTCAGCGCTGGCGGCGCCCCCAGGCCTGCACCAGCAGCGCGCTGGTGATGCCCAGCAGGATGGCCCACTCCAGCGACAGCGTCACCGTGGCCACGGCGGTCACGACCATTGGCACGCGGTCAGCCGGACCCTGGCGCCATAGGTGGGCGATCTCGCGGCGGTCGATCAGGCCCCAGGCCACCACCATCAGCAGACCGGAGATCACGGCCAGCGGCAGGTACTTCGCCAGCGGGCCGACGAAGGCCAGCAGCATCACGAGGAACAGGGCCGCGGCCACCGCGGACAAGGGGCTGCGCGCACCCGAGGCGACGTTCACCCCCGAGCGGTTGAACGAGCCGCTGGCGGGGTAGGCCGAGAAGAACGAGCCCGCCAGGTTGGCCAGGCCCTGGCCGATGAACTCCTGGTTGCCGTCCAGCGTGTCGCCGCGCGTGCGGGCCACGCTGCGCGCGATGGCTGCAGCCTCGGTCAGCGCCAGCAGCGTCATCACCAGGGTGGCGCCGAACAAGGCGCGCACGGTGTCGAGAGACAGGTCGGGCCAGGACAACGGGGGCAGCGCCCCCGGCAGGGCGCTGACGGTGGGCAGCGGTACTGCGCCAGGCCAGACCAGGCCTGCGCCCAGCGTGACAAGGGTGGCACCCACCACGGCCACCAGCATGGCCGGCACGATACGGTTCCAGGGCCGCGCCAGCACGGCCAGCACGATGGTGCTGGCTCCTGCCAGCACGGCCATGGGCTGCGTTTGGCCGATGGAGGACAGGGCGGCGCGGAGGTTGTCGAACACGGGCTGGCCCCGTGGCAGCGCCAGGCCCAGGAAGGGGCCGATCTGGCTGTTGGCAATGAGCACGGCGGCGCCGGCGGTGAAGCCCACCACCACCGAGTGCGGCACCTTGTCCACCAGGGCGCCGGCCCGCGCCAGGCCCAGCAACAGCTGCATGGCGCCCACCAGGAAGGTGAGCGTCAGCACCAGTTCCACATAGCGTGCGCTGCCCACTGCGGCCAGCGGCGCGATGAGCGCCATGGTGGTCAGCGAGATGGCATTGGCCGGCCCCGTGACCATCAGCCGGCTGGAGCCGAACAAAGCAGCCACGATGCAGGGCACCATGGCCGCGTACAGGCCGTACTGCGGCGGCATGCCCGCCAGCGTGGCAAAGGCCACGCCCTGGGGCAGCACCACCACGGCGCCCGTCAGGCCGGCCAGCAGGTCGGCCCGCAGGCCACCCGGCTGGCGCCATTCGTCCTGCCAGCGCAGGATGGGCAGGCGCCAGGTCACGGGCATGGCCGTGGTTGAAGGGGCAAGGGTCGGGGCGTCACGTGGAGCGCAGCGCGTGGGTTGCGTGCCCTTCAGTGCAGTGGCGGGGTAGCGCGGCGGGTGGCGCCGCGGGCCCTGGCCAGCTCATCTGCAGCCAGCGACAGTGCACGCACGCCCGCGGCGATCTGCCCGGCCGGGATGGACGACAGGCGCAGGCGGAAGTGGCGGCAGGGGTAGGGGGGGCTGATGAAGAACACGTCCCCGGGTTCGATCAGCACGCCGTGGCCGCGCGCCATCTGGGCGAGCTCTGCCGCGTCCACCCAGGACGGCCCGGACACCCAGACCGAAGCGCCCCCCTGCGGCAATTCGAAATGAAAGTCCGGCATGAACGCCCGCAGCGCCTGCGCCAGCACCGCCAGGCGCTCCTGCAGCGCCGCGTTCACCCGGCGCGCGTGCGATTCGTGATGCCCCAGGGACAGGAACAGCGCGTAGGCCTGCTGCAACAGGGTGCTGGGGTGACGCACCATGGCATGACGCAGCAGCCGCAGCTCGGCAATCAGCGCGCGCGGGGCCACGATGTAGGCCAGACGCAGGGCAGGCGACAGGCTCTTGGACAACGAGCCCACGTAGATGACGCGCCCGCCCTGGTCCATGCTCTTGAGGGCGGGCATGGGGGAGCCGACGAAAAGGTTTTCCGCCTCGTAGTCATCCTCGATGAGCACGAAGTCGTCCCGCTCGGCGCGCGCCAGCAGTTCGCTGCGGCGCTGCAGGCCCAGGGTGGCCGTGGTGGGGCTCTGGTGCGAGGGCGTGACAAAGAGGTAGTCCAGCGGCGGCAGCCGGTCGGGCTGCACCCCCTGGTCGTCCACCGGGGCCGGAAGGAACTGTGGCCGGCGCAGGCTGAAGGTGTTGCGCGCGTGCGGGTGGCCCGGCTCCTCCAGCCCTACGCGGGTGTGGGCGTCCATCAGGCCCTCGGCCAGCAGGTGGTAAGCATGCTGGGCCCCCACGGTGACCAGGATCTCATCGGGCAGCGCGAACACGCCGCGCCGGGGCAGCAGGCGCAGGCGGATCTGCTCCACCAGCTCGGGCACATCATCGGTTTCGAAATCCGGTGTCCAGTGCCGCAGTTGCGCGCGGGCCAGGCTGCGCGAGCAGCATTCGCGGAAGTCCTCTGTCGGGAAGAGTTCCGGGTCGTAATCGCCGTAGACGAAGGGATAGGGGTACTGGCGCCATTGAGGTGGCTTGCTCAGCGTGGGCTGGCGGGCCAGCGAGCGGCGCACGCGACCGGGCCAGTCCGGCGCCTGGGCGGTGGCACTGCGTGGCGCAGGCGGGGGCGCGTTGGGCGTTGCGGCGGGCCTGATGCCTTCGGCCACGAAGACGCCACTGCGCGGGCGCACCCGCAGGAAGGCTTCGTCCACCAGCTGCGCGTAGGCGGCGGTGACGGTATTGCGGCTGATGCCCAGCAGCCGAGCCAGTTCGCGTGATGACGGCAGGGAGGAGCCGGCGGGCAGCCGG
>JBIKMY010000344.1:0-2982 GCA_044358945.1 Rubrivivax sp. | reverse complement strand
GGATTCGTCGTAGCCCCCGTCCTGCACGAACTCGGCGAATCGGGCCCACGTGACCACCTGCGCATCGATCTCGGTTTCGGGTACCTGCACCACGTGAGCCCAGCGTTCGTTGGGCGGAACCAGTCCCCCAGCCGACGACCCCAGCTCCAACGGGCCTGCGGGAATCCACAAGGCCGGGCGCTGAGCACGCAAGGGTGGCGCACTGGGCCCCAGCGCGGGGACATCGGGGTCGAAGCCCAGCCACTGCGCCGCCACGGCCAGACGCTCGGCGAGCCGGTCCTCGTGCAGCAGGACCAGGCGAAATACATGCAGACCCTCAGCCGTCGGGGGCGCCGTCCCCAGGACGTCCAGGCTCACCTCCAGGGTGTCGCTCAGGTACTGGCGCACTTCCTGAACAGTGGGCCTCAGACCGTTGCGCCAGTCGGGCCGCATGTCGGGGGAAAACCAGGCATCTGCGCGCACCTCAATGGAAGGCAGCCTTGGCGCGGTCTCCTCGGCCGCCTCGCCGCGCATGCGCTGAACGTGGCGAGACGTCCAGTATTCCTGGAACCAGGCCGCGTGGCCGATCCAGCGAAGCGGCACCGCCGCGTGGCCTTGGCCGCCCAGAAGACGCTCACTCGCCTCAAAGGCGGACAGCCAGCGCAAGGTACGATTGCGGGCATCCAGGAGCATCAGGGACAGGTCGTCCCGGCCCGCCTGCCGGGCGGCCTGCGGGTCGTCCGTGGGGCCGGCTGGTACCAGGAAGGCAGCGGGGGATACGGTCACGACGATCCTCCCTGTCAGGCTTCAGGCCCGATCAGGACCGCTCGATGCGGGCGAATGCGCTGTGGTTGTGGATGGACTCGAAGTTCTCCACGTCCACCGCGTAGCGCCCCACCCGTGTGTCGGCGTCCAGCCGCAGGGCGACGTCGCGCACCAGGTCCTCGACAAACTTGGGGTTCTCGTAGGCGCGCTCGGTGATCCACTTCTCATCGGCGCGCTTGAGCATGGGCCAGATCTCGCTGGAGGCCGAGTCTTCGGCAAAACGCACCAGTTCGTGCCATTCCATGGGTTGCAGGGGCTCCACCTGGACCGTGACGATGGAGCGCTGGTTGTGCGCGCCGTAGTCCGAAATCTCCTTGGAGCACGGGCACAGGCTCTTGACCGGCACGGCCACCTGCATCCAGACGGTGGTGACACCCTGGCGCGTCTGCGACACCCAGCGGCCCTGGTAGTCCAGCAGGCTGGAAAGGCCCGACACGGGGGCACGCTTGCGCAGGAAGAAACTGAAAGCGGCCTCGATCCGGCCCTCGCTGGCGTCCAGTAGCTGCAGCATCGCGGCGTGGCGCTCGCGCAGGGTGGGCAGGTCCAGGGGACCGTCCAGCGCATCCAGCCAGGCCACGAAGCGCGACATGTGCGTGCCCTTGCGCTCGGCCGGCAGCGCCACATCCAGACTCCAACGCGCAGCCGTCGACTGCACGGCACCGGCCACGCGCAGTTGCAAGGGGTAGCGCACATCCTTCACCCCCACGCGCTGGATGGCCAAGCGACGTTCGTCACGCGAACTCTGGGTGTCGGGGATGTGCAGGGCGTCGGTCAGGTTTGTCATGAAAGCCGGAGCATGACACCAAACCGCGGTCGGTGCCGTCACTCGGGTGATAGGCGGCGTACAGCCTGTTTGAATCCAGCGCCTTTCGCTGCGCTCAGGCCGCTGCGGCCAAGGCCGGTGAAGGGCCGAAGCGGCGCACGATGGAGGCCTCTATGCCCACCGCATCCAGGCCGCACAGACTGAGCAGCTTGCCCGGATCGCCATGCTCGATGAACTCGTCCGGCAGGCCCAGGTGCAGCACGGGCACGGTCACGCCCGCTGCGGCCAACGCCTCTGCCACGGCACTGCCCGCACCGCCCATGAGCGCACCCTCCTCCACCGTGACGATGGCCTCATGGCTGCGCGCCAGCTCGACGACCAGTTCGGTGTCCAGCGGCTTGATGAACTTCATGTCAGCCACCGTCAGGCCCAGGCGCTCGGCCACCGCCAGACAGGGATGCAGCAAGGTGCCGAAGGCCAGAACGGCGATACGCTGGCCCTGGCGCCGCACTTCGCCCCGGCCCCAGGGCAGTTCAGTCAACGCCGGCTCGATGGGCGCGCCCACGCCCGCGCCACGCGGGTAGCGTACGGCCACGGCGCCCGGGTGGCGGAAAGCGGTGGTCAGCGCCTTGCGGCACTGGTCTTCGTCAGACGGCGCGATCAGGCTGAGGTTGGGCACGCAGCGGATGTAGGCGATGTCGTAGGCGCCCGCGTGGGTGGCCCCGTCGGCGCCCACCAGCCCGGCACGGTCCAGCGCGAACATGACCGGCAGGTTCTGGATCGCCACGTCGTGGATGAGCTGGTCGTAGCCCCGCTGCAGGAAGGTGGAATAGATGGCCACCACGGGCTTGAGGCCCTCGCAGGCCAGGCCGGCGGCAAAGGTCACGGCATGCTGCTCGGCAATGCCCACATCGTGGTACCGCTTGGGAAAACGCTTGTGGTACTCCACCATGCCCGAGCCCTCGCGCATGGCGGGGGTGACGGCCACCAGGCGCTCGTCGGCCTCGGCCATGTCACACAGCCACTGCCCGAACACCTGCGTGAAGGTCAGCTTGCCCGGCGCACTCTTGGGAAAGCCTTCGGCAGGGTTGAACTTGCCCGAGGCCGCGTGGTATTTCACCGGGTCGGCCTCGGCCGGTTGGTAGCCGTAACCCTTCTTGGTGACCACATGCAGGAACTGCGGTCCCTTCTTGTCGCGCAAGTTCTCGAGCGTCGGCACCAGCGCTTCCAGGTCGTGGCCGTCGATGGGGCCCACGTAGTTGAAGCCGAATTCCTCGAAGATGGTGCCAGGCACCACCATGCCCTTGGCGTGCTCCTCGAAACGCCGGGCCAGCTCGAACAGCGGAGGCGCGCCTCGCAGCACGCTCTTGGCGCCTTCGCGGGCGGCGGCGTAGAACTTGCCGCTCATCAGCCGG
>JBIKMY010000343.1:0-2997 GCA_044358945.1 Rubrivivax sp. | reverse complement strand
GGCCCTGTCGGAACATGTGGAAGCGCACCTGGAAGCCGAGCGCAAGCTGATCGCCAGGGAGGTGCACGACCAGTGCGGGCAGGTGCTGACCCTGGTGAAGATGGAGATCGCGGCCTTGCGCAGTGCGGCCCGGCAGGCCCCGCTGGTGCTGGACAGCGTGCAGCGGCTGGATGAGCTGGTGAACGACCTGGTGCAGATGAGCCGGGACCTCATCGCCCGGCTGCGCCCGCCCGCACTGGACCTGGGCCTGGTGCCGGCCCTGGAATGGCTGGCAGGGGAGTGGACGCGCCAGACCGGCATGACCTGCGAGTTTTCCAGTGCCGTGGACGACCTGGCGCTGCCCGACGACAAGGCCACCACCTTGTTCCGCATCGTCCAGGAATCGCTAACCAACGCAGCGCGCCACGCCCAGGCCGACTGGGTGCACGTGGGCCTGGGCGTCGACGCGGATAGGCTGGATCTGCGGGTGGCCGACAACGGCCGGGGCTTCGATCCGGTAGGCGACCACGCCGGTCACTTCGGCCTGATGGGCATGCACGAACGCGCGCAGCGCGTCGGCGCGCAGCTGCAGGTCACCAGCGCTGCGGGGGCCGGCACCCAGGTGAAGGTGTCCATGCCGCTGCCCGCCGCCGCGGCTTGAGGGCACCCGGCCTGACAGCCCCGCCGCCGCCGCACAATCGGTCCAGGCCGAACACGCAGGAACTCAGGAGGTGACATGGCAGCGGCACACGATTTCTCCAACATGGTCCCCGGCTTTGATTTCCTGCAGGGGCTGGTGAAGAACGCCAGTTCCTCCCTGCCCAGCCTGGGCCAGTGGGTGGCCCCCACGCTGGACCCCGAGGAACTGGGCAAGCGGATCGAGGAGCTGAAGACGGTGCAGTTCTGGCTGGAGCAGAACGCCCGCATGATCGGCACCACCGTCCAGGCCCTGGAGGTGCAGCGCATGACGCTCACCACGCTCAAGACCATGAACGTGCAGGTGGCCGACCTGGCCGAAGCCTTCAAGCTCAAGGATCCGGCTCCCGCCCCCAAACCCGCACCTGCACCTGCACCCAAATCCGCAAGCGCGCCAGCACCCGCACCGGCCCCCGCCGCCTCCGGGGCCGCGGGCCCTGGCGTGGTGGACCCGATGCAGTGGTGGGGCGCCTTGACCCAGCAGTTCACCCAGCTGGCGGCCCAGGCCCTGAAGGAACGGCCGGCCGACAGCCCTGCGGCCACCGGGCCGAAGTCGGCGGCCGCCGCCGGCCGCGCTGCCAAGGCCGGCACGGCGCGCAAGACCACTCCCAAGACCGCACGCAAGACAGCGCGAACGTCCCCAGCCGGCCAGCCCGCGGGTGGCCGCGCCGCCCAGCGCAAGGCGTGAGCACGCCGTCCGGGCCGTTCCTCCTCGGCCACGCCACGCATCCGGACTGGCGCATGGCGCTGGCCCTGGCGGCCGCGCAGATCGACGCTGCGCGGGCGTCCCGGCGGGGCCTGCAGCCGGGCTCCGATACCGGGGCCCCGGCGGTTTCCACCCTGGGCCTGGCCTACTTCAGCGACCACTACGCCCCCTACGCCCAGGCCCTCCTGGAAGAGCTGCGCCAGCGCTGGCCGGGCGTGGCCTGGGCCGGCTGCCCGGCCGTGGGCGTGGCGGCCACCGGGGTGGAGTATTTCGACGAACCCGCGCTGGCCCTGATGCTGTGCGAGCTGCCCGAGGGCAGCTTCGAGGTGTTCTCCGGGGTCCAGCCGCTGGGCGGCGGGCACGGCCAGACGGCCCACACCGCGCTGGTGCACGCCGACCCCGCCACGCCTGACCTGGCCGAACTGGTGGCCGAACTCAGCCAGCGCGTGGCCACGGGCTACCTCTTCGGCGGGGCGGTGTCGGCGCGCACGGGCGGCGCCCAGGTGGCCGAGGGCTGGTGGCAAGGCGGGCTGTCGGGCGTGGCCTTCGGGCCGCAGGTGCCGCTGGTGTCGCGCGTCACGCAAGGGTGCCAGCCCGTGGGCCCGGAGCGGGTGGTCACCGCGGCGCAGGGCCACCTGGTCACCGAGCTGGACGGGCAGCCCGCCCTGACCTGCCTGCTGCAGGACCTGGGCATCGACCTGCAGGAGCCGCGCAAGGCGCTGCCGGTGCTGCGCGCCACGCTGGTGGGCTTGACCGATGCCGACAGTGCGCTGCTGGGCCGCGGTGCGCAGTTCGGCCCCGACGTGCGGGTGCGCCACCTGGTGGGGCTGGACCCCGCGCGCCAGGCCGTGGCCGTGGCCGACCACGTGACGCCCGGCATGCGGCTGGCCTTCTGCCAGCGCAATACTGAGGCCGCGCGGCGCGATCTGGTGCGCATCTGCAGCGAGATCCGTGACGAACTGGAAGGCGATGACGGCGACGGCGGGCCCGGGCCCGGGGCCGCACGGGGCATGCGGGGCGCGGTCTACATCAGTTGCAACGGGCGTGGCGGCCCGCACTTCGGCGCGCCTTCGGCCGAGCTGAGAATCGTGCAGCGAGCCCTGGGCGACGTGCCCCTGGTGGGCTTCTTCGCCGCGGGCGAGATCGCGCGGCGGCATCTCTACGGCTACACCGGAGTGCTCACCGTCTTCGCTGGCTGAACCGTCATGCGCCGCAGGATTGCCCGCACGCCAGTCAAAACCGAGATGACACCCACAGCCTTTTCGCACAGGCACCACCGGCCTTCGGGTCTCGGCTGCGCGGGTACATTGCGCACACCATGAACGCCCCCCTGCCCGCCTCTGCCTTGGACCGTGCCGCCCGCCAGCGTGAGGTGGTGGCCGCACTGGCCGCCGTGCTGCCCGCCCACGCCCTGCTGTGGCAGGCCGAGGACACCGTGCCCTACGAGTGCGACGGCCTCACCGCCTACCGCCAGCAGCCGCTGGTGGTGGTGCTGCCCGAGACCGAGGGCCAGGTGGCCGCGGTGCTCAAGACCTGCCATGCGCTGAAGGTGCCGGTGGTGGCGCGCGGCGCCGGCACGGGGCTGTCCGGCGGCGCGCTGCCCCATGCCGTGGGCG
>JBIKMY010000341.1:0-3005 GCA_044358945.1 Rubrivivax sp. | reverse complement strand
CCGGGGTGCACGCGGCCTTCCTGAACAGCACGCTGGACGGTGAGGAAGCACGGCGCATCGAGCGTGAGTTGCTGTCGGGCCGCCTGGTGATGCTTTACGCCGCGCCCGAGCGCGTGCTGAACCCGCGCTTTCTGGCCATGCTGGATTCACTGCATGAGCGCGGCCGGCTGAGCCTGTTTGCCATCGACGAGGCGCACTGCGTCAGCCAGTGGGGGCACGACTTCCGCGCCGACTACCTCGGCCTGTCGGCCCTGCACGAACGCTACCCCGGCGTGCCGCGCGTGGCCCTCACCGCCACGGCTGACGAGCACACGCGGCAAGACATCGTGGAGCGCCTGGCGCTGGCCAGCGCGCGCCGCTTCGTCGCGAGCTTTGATCGCCCCAACATCCGCTACGCCATCGTGGAGAAGGACAACGCCCGCGCCCAGTTGCTGCGCTTCCTGCGCGACGAGCACGAGGGTGAGGCGGGCATCGTCTACTGCCAGAGCCGGCGCAAGGTGGAGGAGACGGCGGCTTGGTTGGCTGAAGAGGGCATCCCGGCGCTGCCTTACCACGCCGGGCTGGAGCCCGAGGTGCGCCGCCGCCATCAGGACCGCTTCCTGCGCGAGGACGGCCTGGTGATGGCTGCCACCATCGCCTTCGGCATGGGCATCGACAAGCCGGACGTGCGCTTCGTGGCCCACCTGGACCTGCCCAAGAACATCGAGAGCTACTACCAGGAGACGGGCCGCGCCGGCCGCGATGGCGCGCCGGCCGATGCCTGGATGGCGTACGGCCTGGCCGATGTGGTGAACCAGCGCCGCATGATCGACGAGGGCGAGGCCGACCAGGAGTTCAAGCGCCTGCAGCGCGCCAAGCTCGAGGCCCTGCTGGCGCTGGCCGAGGCGCACGACTGCCGCCGCGTGCGCCTGCTGGCCTACTTTGGCGAAGCCCGGGAGCCCGCGCAGGGCGGCGCCGCCTACCGTTGCGGCAACTGCGACAACTGCCTGCAGCCGCCTGCCACCTGGAACGCGACCGAGGCCGCACGCAAGGCGCTGAGCTGCATCTACCGCTTCGGCCAGCAGGGGGGTGCCAGCTACGGCGCTGGCCACCTCATCGACGTGCTGCGCGGCAAGGTCACCGACAAGGTGCAACAGCGCGGCCATGAGCGGCTGTCCACCTTCGGCATCGGGGCCGAGGTGAGTGAGGCGCAGTGGCGCGGCGTGCTGCGCCAGCTCATTGCCCTGGGCCACCTGCGGGCCGAGGGCGAGTACGGCACCCTGGCCCTGACGCCGAGCGCGCGCGAGGTGCTGCGCGGGGAGGTGGAGTTACTCCTGCGCGTACCGGCCGAACCCACGCCGCGCTCCAAGGCCGGCGCACGCGGCGGCCGAGGGGCTCGAGGCACGGCCGACCGGCCGCCGCCGCTGCCGCTGGATGACACGGGCCTCGCGCTGTTCGCAGAACTCAAGGCCTGGCGCGCCGAGGTGGCGCGTGAACACAGTCTGCCGGCCTATGTGATCTTCCACGACGCCACCCTGGCCGAGATGGCGCGCGAGCGCCCGGGCAGCCTGGACGACCTGGCCGGCATCAGCGGCGTGGGCGCGATGAAGCTGCAAGCCTACGGCCAGGAGATCCTGCGCGTGCTGGGGCGCACGGTCTGATGGGCGCCGAAGGGCCCCCATGCAGAATCAAGCGCTCCAGCCTTTGCCTCTCTTCACCCCAACCCCGAACACCGCCATGAACGACCGACTCCGCTGCTTCTGCCAGGCCGAGGACTTGCAAGGCGCCGCCGGCTGGCTGACCGAGACCCGGCGCCACCTGCACCGCCACCCCGAGCTCTCGTTCCAGGAGGCCGACACCGCCGGCCTGGTGGCCAAGCGCTTGCAGGAATGGGGCTGGCAGGTCACGCCCGGCGTGGGCGGCCATGGCGTGGTGGGCACCATGACGCTGGGTCCGGGCCGCAAATCCATCGCGCTGCGCGCCGACATGGACGCCCTGCCCATTCAGGAGGCCACGGGCAAGCCCTGGCAGAGCGTGCACGACGGCGTGATGCACGCCTGCGGGCATGACGGCCACACCGCCATCCTGCTGGGCGCGGCCCAGCACCTGGCGGCCACGCGGCGTTTCAGCGGCACCGTGCACCTGGTGTTCCAGCCGGCCGAAGAGGCGGTCAAGGGCAGCGGCGCACAGCGCATGATCGAAGATGGGCTGTTCGAGCGCTTTCCTTGCGACGCCATCTTCGGCTTGCACAACTCACCGGGCGTGCCCACCGGGACCTTCGGCTTCATGCATGGCGCTTTTATGGCGGCGTCGGACAGCTGCCGCATCACGGTGCACGGGCGCGGCGGCCATGCGGCACGGCCGCACCAGGCGGTGGACCCCATCCTCATCGCCGGCAGCCTGGTGGTGACGCTGCAAAGCGTGGTGTCCCGCAACATCGACCCGCGCCACACCGCCATCGTCACCATCGGCTCGCTGCACGCGGGCTCGGCCTACAACGTCATTCCCGACAGCGCCACGCTGGGCCTGAGCATCCGCTCTTTCGATGCCGAGGTGCGGGATGTGCTCGAGCAGCGCATTCGCGCCCTGGTTACCGCCCACGTGGCGGGCTATGGCGGCGAGGTGACCATCGACTACGAGCACGGCTACCCGGTGGTGGTGAACACCGCCCCCGAGACCGAGTTCGCCCGCCAGGTGGCCGAGGAACTGGTGGGGCCCGAGCGCGTGATCTCGCCCTTCCCGCCCGTGACCGGCAGTGAGGACTTCGCCTACTACCTGGAGAAGAAGCCCGGCTGCTTCCTGCGCCTGGGCAATGGTGCCGACAGCCCGTCACTGCACAACCCGCGCTACGACTTCAACGACGAACTGCTGACCGTGGGTGCGGCGTACTGGACGCGCCTGGCAGAGCGCTTTCTGGAGCCGGCGTGAGCGCGGCCAGGACGGGCACCGCCCGCGTCTTGACGGCTTGCTGCAGACGGGCCGGCCCATGAACGGCGCGCAAAGCCTGGTGCGCACGCTGCTCGCGG
>JBIKMY010000340.1:0-3021 GCA_044358945.1 Rubrivivax sp. | reverse complement strand
AGAGATGCAAGCCGCCATGACCGGCACTGGGCGGCCGTCGGGCCTGGAGTTCCATTCACTGGACCTGCACATCAACGACGACGCCTTCTGCGAGGTCGCGCTGCAGCTGTTCGACCGCTGGGTGAGCGAGGGGAAGGTGGCGGCCAGCGGGGCTCCCGCTTGAAGCGCGCCCTGATCCTGGACTTCGGCGGCGTCATCAGCCGCACGCTCTTCGAGACGCACGACGAGACCGAGCGCGCGCTCGGTCTTGCCCCCGGCACCTTGACCTGGCGCGGCCCGTTCGACCCGCCAACGGATCCCCTGTGGCAGGCCATGCAGCGGGGTGAGTTGAGCGAGCGCGACTACTGGCTGCAACGCTCGCGCGAGGTGGGCACCCTGCTCGGCGAAACCTGGGGTGCGATGGAAACCCTGGTGCAACGCGCGCGCGGCGCCGACCCCGACCGAATCGTCCGCCCCGAGACCGCCGCGCTGGTGCGCCAGGCCCAGGCCGCGGGCATCCGCCTGGCCATCCTGTCCAACGAGCTCGACCTCTTCTACGGCCGCGGCCTGCGCGAGCGCCTGCCCCTGCTGGAGGCCTTCGAGCGCATCGATGACGCCACCTACACCGGCGTGCTGAAGCCCGACCCGCAGGCTTACTTGGGCTGTTTGCAGGCCCTGGGCCTGACCCCTGAGGACGCTGTCTTCGTGGACGACCAAGCCCGCAACGTGGACGGTGCACGGCGCCTGGGAATCCCGACCGTGGCGTTTGATGTCACGCGGCCGGAGGCGTCTTGCGACATGGCAAGACAGCTGCTGCAGATCGAGCGGTGAGGTATAAAACTCAGACTTCGGCATGTGCTGAGCAAGCCAGATCGGCCGAGTACCCACTCCCTTCCAGGCCATCATCAGACTGGGAAATGCGATGACTAAAGTGCACATCACCTTGCCGGACGACCTGGCCCGAAAGGCGGACACCGCCGGGCTGTTATCGCCCGAGGCCATGGAGGCCATGTTGCGCGAACAGCTCCGACGCAGGGCCGGTGAAGAGCTGCTGTCCATGTGGCAACGCGGACCGGGCGATGCGCTGACGCCCGAGCTCGAGCAGGAGATCGTGGCTGAAGTCCGAGAGGTTCGAGCAACCCATCAGCGGCGCCATTCGAGCTGACGGGGGGACTCGTGCAAGTCCCGCTGCGGCTGGTGCTTGACACCAATGTGGTGGTGGCAGGTCTGCTGTGGAGCGGCCCACCACGGCGCCTGCTGGAAGAGGCCATCGAAGATGAGTTGCAGCTTTTCAGCAGCGACGTGCTGCTCAGCGAGCTGGTCCAGACACTCGGCTACAAGAAGTTTGGCGGGCGCATCGCAAGCTTTGGCGTCAACTTGGACACGCTGGTTGCGCAGTACTCGGCGCTGGTCAGCCTGGTGGCGCCCACGAGCGTGCCGCGTGTCGTGGCAGACGATGCCGATGACGACCACGTTATCGCAGCCGCGGTTGCTGCATCTGCATCACTCATCGTTACCGGAGATCGCAAGCATCTGCTGCCCATTGGCCGCCACGCGGGTATCGCCATCGTCACCGCGCGCGAGGCGTTGGAACATCTGGTCCCAACAGGCAGAACCTGAGGCAGTTCCCCAACAACACTTGGCCTGCCATCTTTGACAGTCGCCTCAAATCTCCTCCGCTCCCGGCCACAGCAGCGCTCGGGACAACAACCAAAGACACATGACTCTCCGATCGCTTCCAGGCTCCACCCCCCTGCCATCTCCATGCCCCGTCACCGCCCTGGACGCACACGCCCTCTCCGCGGCCATCCACCGCCGCGAGGTGTCGTGCCGGGAGGTCATGCAGGCCACCCTGGCGCGCATCGACGCGCTGAACCCTCGGTTCAACGCCATCGTCAACCTCGCCCCGGCTGACAAGCTGCTGCAGCAGGCCGACGAGCGCGATGCCGAACTTGCCGCCGGCCGTTCGCGCGGCTGGATGCACGGCCTGCCCCAGGCCATCAAGGACACGGGCCAGGCGCTGGGCTTTCCCACCACCTCCGGCTCACCGCTGCTGGCCGGCGCCGTGGCCCGCGAGGACAGCAGCTTCGTGGCGCGCATGAAGGCCGCAGGCTGCATCGTCATCGGCAAGACCAACATGCCCGAGTTCGCCCTGGGCTCGCACACCTACAACACCTTGTTCGGCCCCACCCCTAACGCCTGGGACCCTTTGGTGAGCGCCGGCGGCTCCAGCGGCGGCGCGGCCGTGGCCCTGGCGCTGCGCATGCTGCCGGTGGCCGACGGGTCGGACTTCATGGGCTCGCTGCGCAACCCCGCGTCCTGGAACCATGTCTATGGCCTGCGGCCCAGCCAAGGGCGCGTGCCCGCTTTTCCGAAGCCGGAACTGTGGATCAGCCAGCTCGGCACCGACGGGCCCATGGCGCGTAACGTGCGCGACCTGGCCCTGCTGCTGCAAACGCAAGCCGGCTTCGACGCCAGGGCGCCGCTGTCGCTGGGCGAGGCCCCCCGCCAGCCCGCCGCCAGCGACCTGGGTTCAGACGGCGGCCCGTTCGTGCCCCCTCCTGACGCCAGCCTGCGCGGCCTGAAGATCGGCTGGCTGGGCGACCTGGGCGGCCACCTGGCGGTGGAGGACGGCATCCTGCCGCTGTTGGAGCAGTCGCTGAAAGCCTGTGAGCGGCAAGGGGCGCACATCGAACCCGTGACGATGGGGGTGGACCTGCACCGGGTGTGGAACGCCTGGCTGGTGTGGCGCCGCGCGCTGGTGGCGCCATCCGTGGCCGCGGTAATGGGCCAGCCCGCCGCCCGCGAGCGCATCAAGCCCGAGGCGCTGTGGGAGCACGACCAGGCCCAGGGCCTGAGCTTTGCCGACTTCATGGCCGCCAGCCGCGTGCGCGGCGAACTGCTGCACGCCCTGCTCTGCCTGCTGGAGCGCCATGACGCGCTGGCACTGCCGGTGACGCAGTGCTGGCCCTTCCCGCTGGACATGACCTGGCCGCGCGAGGTGGCTGGCCGCACCATGGACACCTACCACCGCTGGATGGA
>JBIKMY010000339.1:0-3035 GCA_044358945.1 Rubrivivax sp. | reverse complement strand
GCGCCTGCGGCTGCGCGAGGTAGGCGTAGAAGGCCACGGCCGCCGGTGGTGCGCCCTTGAGCAGCACCATCCGCTGCACCAGGGGCTTGTGGAAGTGCGCAGGGATGAGTTCAAAGCGGCCCAAGGCCGCCAGTGCCGGCGCCATGGCAAGGGACAGCGAGATGATGCCGCCCTGGGCCGAGCCGGTGCTCGCGAACTGCGCCGCCTGGGAGATGTTTTCGCCAATCACCAGACGTGGCTCGATGGCGGGCCACAGGCCGGCGTGTGTCAAAGCCTCCCGGGCGCGGGCGCCGTACGGTGCGTGCGCCGGGTTGGCGATGGCCAGGCGCTGCAGCCGCCCGTCGGCCAGCGCCGCAGCCAGGTCCTTGAGCTGCCCATCTGGGCGCAGCGGCGAGCCGTTGGGCACGAACAGGCCGATACGACCCACCGCGTAGAGCTGCCCGCGGTCCAGCGTGCGGTCTTCATCGGCCAGGCGCAAGACGAAGTCTTCGTCCGCCGACATGAAGAGATGGAACGGAGCGCCCTGCCGGATCTGGGTGAAGAACTGGCCCGAAGAGCCGAAGACCAGCCGCAGACGATGACCGGTCTGGCGCTCGAAGTCCGCCGCAATGGTTTCGAGGGCGAACTTCAGGGTGGAGGCCGCGGCCACGGTGGCCACCGGTGTCGCCGCTGCGGCAGCACTGGTCGCGCCCACGCTGGCCACAGCGCCCAGAGATGCAGGCAGTGCTCCGAAGGCCCCCAGGGCAGCCAGCACATCGCGCCGGCCCCAGTCCGGCCGTGTGGCTGCAAGCGGCCACTGCCGCCCGTGCCGTAGCGCGGCGGGCCGCACGCTCAGTCCTCAGCCCTTGGGCGGCGCCGCAAACAGCGCCGCGGCGCGCTTCTTGATTTCCAGCAGTTCGTCGGCGCTCACCGAGTACTGCCCCGTGGCGCGGTTGACCTGCACCTGGAACTCCAGATCGCGCCCGCGGTTGCTCAAGGTGCCACAGGTGAACTCGTAGTCGGGCAGATGCACCGGCACGCCCCGCGCAGCCACGTCGTAATCCTCGTACTCGATGCGGCGGATCTCGCCGCTGGACAGGTCCAGCAGGCCGGTGGAGGCGATGACATCGTCCGACAGCTCGTCGGCCAGGGTGATGGGAACGTGGAGGTCCAAGGCAGTCCTTGCGGGCAGGTCGTCTGAAGAGCGCGCCAGTGTATGTCCCGGCTTCGCGCCGCCCGTGCGGTGAAGCCCGCACAATGGATGTCCCCTTTCACCCCGCGCACCCTCGCAAGCCTGCACGATGACCTCCCGCACCTCCGAATACGCCGTCGATCCCCAGTTCATTCAGCGCTGGTCCCCCCGGGCCTACAGCGGCCAGGCCATCACCCAGGCCGAGCTGATGAGCCTGTTCGAGGCCGCCCGCTGGACGCCCTCCACTTCCAACACCCAGCCCTGGCGCTTTGTGTATGCGCTGGCGGGCAGCGCCCACTTCGAGGCCATGTGCCAGACCCTGGCCCCCGGCAATCGCCTGTGGGCGCACCGGGCTGCCGCGCTGATTGCCGTGATCTCCGCCACCAGCACACAAGCCCCGGACAACAGCGAGACCAAGCCTTTGCCCAACCACGCTTTCGACACCGGGGCGGCTTGGATGGCCCTGGCCCTTCAGGCCCACCTGACGGGATGGACCACCCACGCCATGGCCGGCGTGGACAAGGAGGCCCTGCGCCAGACGCTGGGCGTGCCAAGCGCGTACACGCTGCACTGCGTGGTGGCCGTGGGCCGGCAAGGCGACAAGGCCCAGCTCGACGCGGCCCTGCAAGCCCGCGAGGCGCCCAACGCCCGTCAGCCGCTCAGCGCCATGGCGTGCGAAGGCCGGTTCAGCTTCACGGCCTGAGCCGGCCCCATTGGCCACCCCCTCATTGACCCACAACCCAAGGAGACAAGCCATGCACATGGGATTCATCAAGAAGACCGCCCTGGTGGTGATCGGCCTGACGATGGCAGGGCTGGCAATGGCCCAGAAGTACCCGGTCAAGCCCATCACCGTGATCGTGCCGCAGGCCGCTGGCGGCGCCAACGACACCATCGCCCGCGTGGTGGCGCAGAAGCTCTCGGAGCAGCTGGGCCAGAGCGTGGTGATTGAAAACCGCGTGGGCGCCGGCGGCAACGTGGGCACCGCGGCGGCCGCCAAGGCGCGGCCCGACGGCTACACGGTGATGATCACTGCCGACAGCGCACAGGTCATCAACCCCTTCCTGTACCAGAGCACGGGGTTCGACCCGGTCAAGGACTTCGAGCCCGTGGCCCCGCTGGCACGCGCCGGCTACGTGCTGGTGGCCCACCCCAGCTTCCCGGCCAACAACGTGAGCGAGCTGGTGGCCCTGGCCAAGGCCGCGCCCGGCAAGTACGCCATCGCCTCCGCGGGCAACGGCACACTCAACCACCTGATCGGCGAGATGCTGCAAAAGGCAGCCGACATCAAGCTCGTGCACGTGCCCTACCGCGGCGCCGCCGCAGCGGCCACCGACGTGGTGGGCGGGCAGGTACCGCTGTCGGTGCAGAGCATGCCGTCCTCCATCGGCTTCATCCGCGCGGGCAAGCTCAAGGTGCTGGGCGTGGTCAATGAGCGGCGTCTGCCTGCGCTGCCCGATGCGCCCACGATCGGCGAGACGATCAAGGGCTTTGGCGCCACGCCCTGGTACGGCATGTTCGCCCCGGCTGGCACGCCCAAAGAGATCGTCCGCCTGCTGCAAGACGAAGTGGCCAAGGCCCTGGACAGCGCCGAAGCCCGGGACAAGCTGGCCGTGGTCGGCTGCGAGCCGTACAAGGGCACTGCCGAGCAGCTAGCCGCCCTGGTGAAGGACGACCTCGTGCGCTGGTCGCGCATCGTCAAGGAGTCAGGCGCCAAGGTGGACTGAGCCGGCAGCAGTTAAGCCAGACCCCTGCCTCAGCCCTCGCATGCCGTCGACAACGGCGCCACCTGGATGACTCAGGCCGAGGCCGCCATCACGACGTCGAAGCGGATCAGTTCCAGGCCGTCGGGCATGCCTGCGCC
>JBIKMY010000338.1:0-3043 GCA_044358945.1 Rubrivivax sp. | reverse complement strand
CTGGTCGCCCGGTCAGTTGCGTCTGCGCCTGGCCGACGCCCGGCGACTGAACGCCGACACCGTGATGCCCGCTTACCACCGCACGGCAGGCTTGCGGCAGGTGGCCGGGGCGTGGCAGGGGCGGCCGATCTTCAGCGCCCAGCAGGTGGAAGACGTGGTGTCTTTTCTGGAGACCCTGAAATGAACGGCGGCCGGAACCCACACCACAGCCCCGCCGCGCCGGCCCCGCTGCGCAGGCGTCTGGTCATCGCGGCCTCGGGCGCGGCGCTGGGCTGGTCGCTGGCGGGCCGGGTACAGGCGCAGGCCCAGGTGCAGGGTGGCGCCTCGGACCTGGCCGCACCTGATGCCGCCATCTTTCGCGTCGGGCCCGAGTTGCGTGCCGCCCTGGCCCGATTTGCCGGCGGCGCCGTGCCGCAGGAAGGGGGTGTGCACCTGGACATGCCCGACATGGTGGAGAACGGCAATGCCGTGCCGGTGACGGTGCGGGTGGACAGCCCCATGACGGCGGCAGACCATGTGGTGGCCATCGCCCTGTTCACCGGCCGCAACCCCCTGCCCGAGGTGGCCGAGTTCCGGCTGGGGCCGGCCAATGGGCTGGCGCAGGTGGCCACGCGCATCCGCCTGGCCACCTCGCAGAAAGTGGTGGCCGCCGCGCGCATGGCCGACGGACGTGTCCGCACACGCCACATGGACGTGCTGGTGACCCTGGCCGCCTGCGTAGAAAGCTGAAGGCTGAGGTCATGAGCACCCGCGCCCTCATCACCGTGCCGCCCGTCGTGCGCCCGGGCGAGGTGATCGAGATCCGCACCCTGATCGCCCATCCCATGGAAACCGGGCACCGCGCCGACAGCAATGGCCAGGTGGTGCCGCGCCGCATCATCCGGCGCTTCAGTTGCCGCCTGGACGGGCAGGTGGTGTTTTCCGCCGAACTGCACCCGGCCATCGCGGCCAATCCGCTGATCACCTTCCACTTGCGTGCGCAGGCCAGCGGCATGCTGGAGTTCCTGTGGGAAGGCGACGAAGGCTTCGCCCACCGGCAGACAGCCACGCTGCGCGTCACATGAGGGGGCACCGCCTGGCCGGGGTGAGCGGGCTTGCGAAAGGGCTTGTAAAAGGGCTGGTGATCCGGCTGGTGATCGGGCTCACGGCCTGGGCGAGCGCCCACCCTTCAGCCCATGCCGCCGGTCCGTCGGCCTTCGGCATGATGAGCCCGGAACTGCAGGCCATGCAACGCGATGACAGCCTCAACCCGGGCATGCTGTGGGTGCTGGACGGGCAGGCGCGCTGGGCGCGGTCCGAGGGGCCGGCCGGCAAATCCTGCGCCGACTGCCACGGCGCCACGCCCGCCAAGCGCCTGGGCGGCGTGGCAGCCCGTTACCCGGCGTGGGACGCCGCAACCTCCCGCCCCCTGAACCTGGGCGAGCGCATCGCGGCCTGCCGCAGCCGGCACCAGGGCCTGCGCCAACCCGCCGACACCGAAGCGCTGCTGGCCCTGGAAGCGGCCGTGGCGCACGCCTCGCGCGGTCAGGCCGTGAGCCCTGCCGCCGACCCGCGCCTGCAACCCTGGAGAGACCGCGGCCAGGCCTTGTGGCAGCAGCGCATGGGGCAACTGGACCTGTCCTGCGCGCAGTGCCATGACGAACGCGTGGGCCGCCGCCTGGGCGGCAGCCTGATCCCGCCCGGCCATGGCGCGGGCTACCCCACCTATCGCCTGGAGTGGCAGGTCCTGGGCAGCCTGCAGCGGCGCATCCGCAACTGCAACACCGGCGTGCGGGCCGAGCCCTGGCGGCCCGGCAGCGACGAGGTACGCGCGCTCGAAGTCTTCATGGCCTGGCGCGACCGCGGTCTTGCCGTGGAAGTGCCGGCCGTGCGGCCCTGAGCCATCGGCCCAAAACACACGGCCCGTCAACTGCACCAGGCGCGGGCCAGGCCCCGCGTGTCAAGATTCCACCTGCGCAGACCCCAGCCTCCTGGTGGTCGCGCCAACGAACTCGGGAGCCGGTGACATGAAGGTGTGCGTGGTGGGCGCGGGGGCCGTGGGCGGCCTGGTGGCGGGATGGCTGGGCCACCGGTTGGGGCCGCAGGATCTGACCTTGTCCGTCCTGGCGCGCGGGGAAACCTTGTCAGCGCTGCAGCGCGACGGCCTGCGCGTCGAGCAGGCCGGTGGCCCGGTGGTGGTGCGGCCCGTCCACGCCAGCGATCAACCGGAAATCCTGGGCGTGCAGGACCTCGTCGTCGTGGCCGTCAAGGGCCCGGCGCTGGGCGCCGTGGCCCCGGCAGTCCAGGCGCTCAGCGGCGCCCACACCACGATCCTGGTGGCCATGAACGGCATTCCCTGGTGGTACTTCGACCACCTGCCCGGCGCCGGCCACGGCTTGCGTCTGGCCTCAGTGGACCCTGGCAACACCATCCGTGGGCTCATCCCCACCGAACAGGTACTGGGCTGCGTCGTGCACCTGAGCGCGGGGACGGCAGCGCCAGGCGTGGTGAGCCACGCCTTCGGCAACCGCCTGATCCTGGGCGAGCCCGCAGGTGGCGACAGCCCGCGCCTGCAGCAGGTGGGCAACCTGCTGACGCGTGGTGGGTTCGTGGTCGAGACCAGCCCGCGCATCCAGCGCGAGATCTGGTTCAAGCTCTGGGGCAACATGACCATGAACCCGATTTCCGCGCTGACTGGCGCCACGGGCGACCGCATCCTGGACGACCCTTTGGTGCGCGCCTACCTCAACGCCATGATGCTGGAGGCGCGCGAGATCGGCGCGCGCTTCGGCATCCCCATCGAGCAGCACCCCGAGCAGCGGCACGAGCTCACGCGCAAGCTCGGCGCTTTCCGCACCTCCATGCTGCAAGACGTCGAAGCGGGCCGCCCCTTGGAAATCGACGCCCTGCTCAGCGCGGTGTGCGAAGTGGGGCGGCGGCTTGACGTGCCCACGCCGCACCTGGACTCGCTGCTGGGCATGACACGGCTGATGGGCCGCACCCGCAGCCTGTACCCCGAGGCCGGGCCGTCGGGCGAGGTGGTGACTTGAGTGCCGCAGCCGGT
>JBIKMY010000027.1:0-11944 GCA_044358945.1 Rubrivivax sp. | reverse complement strand
GCATGCGCAAGCTCCTGACCATCCTCAATGCAATGGTCAGAAGCGGCAAGCCGTGGGATCAGGCGCTTCATTTGGGTTGACGTTCAAGACGGTTGCTGTCGTCAGGCCGGTACGGCATCGGTTTTCTGATGCCCGCAGTCGAGCACAAACGCTCGCGCTTGCCTACCGGGCGCGACCCGGGGTCAGCCCGAAAACCTTGCGCGCCGTGCGCGTGCGCAACCCGGCACCAGCGCCGGCAGGCGAAGCTGTGCCTGCGCGGTCGGCAAACCGCATCCCGCAGTCCACTCCACTCTCCCCTTGAAGGAATTTCCCATGGAAGCGAACACCCGCACCCTGCACAGCGGCGGCAGCCAGGACAGCAGCCACCAGTTGCGCCACATGGTCGACGAGATCGACACCTACCTGCGCTCGGCCGCCGACAGCGGCGACCAGAAGTTCAACGCCGTGCGCGACCGCCTGTCGCAACAAGTGCAAGAGATGCGTTCCCAGCTTGACGAACTGAACCAGGCGACGCTGGAGCGGGTCAAGCGTGCGGCCCAGCAGGCCGACCAGTCGGTGCAAGCGCACCCCTACGCCGCCATGGGCGTCGCGGCGGCCACGGGCCTGCTGATCGGCTTTCTGGCGTCGCGGCGCTGAAGACCTTGGCCGGTCCATCCGCCTCCGGCCGGTGCGGGCGCCGCTGCCGGCTGCCTGGCCGCAACCCCGCAGCCTCCTCAGCAGGGCGCGCATGAGCGTGGTGCGCGCCGTGCGCCAGTTGCTGGGCGGTGCGGCAGGCATCGCCGCCACGCGGCTTGAGCTGGTGCTGCTGGAGATTGAGCAGGAACGGTTGCAGCTTGCGCGGCTGTGGATTCGAGCCGCGCTCACCCTGTTCCTGCTGTTCACCGGCACCGTCCTGTGCGTCGGTGGGTTGCTGCTGTGGGCGGCACCGGAGCAGCGTGCGGCCGTGGCGGGGGCGCTGGCACTGGGCTTTCTGGTGGCGGCACTGGTCGCGGGCTTCAGTTGGCTGCGCCTGGCCAGGGCCCGGCGGCCCCTGATGGCCGGCCTGTTGAAGGACCTGCAAGGCGTTCAGCGCGGCCTGCGGGGTGGGGCTGACAGCCGCTGAGCGCTGCCGCTCAGCCCATCACCACCAGGGCCGTCGTCTCCTTCACCTCCTCCATCACCACGTAGCTGTGGGACTGGCAGGGCACGGGAATGCACTTGAGGATGTCAGCCAGCAGGTTGCGGTACTGCGCCATTTCTGACAAGCGCGCCTTGACCAGGTAGTCGAAGCTGCCCGACACCAGGTGGCACTCCATCACCTCGGGCATCAGCAACAACGCCTGGCGCACCTGATCAAACACGTCACCGGACTTGGCCGACAGGGTGATCTCCACGAACACCAGCAGGGGTCGGCCCAGGGCCTTGGGGTCGACGCGGGCGTGGTAGCCGGTGATGACGCCCTGACGCTCCATCCGCCGCACCCGCTCTGCGCAGGGCGAGGTGGACAGCCCGATGCGCTCGCCCAGTTCCGTCATGGAAATGCGGCCCTCGCGCTGCAGGATGTCCAGGATGCGGCGGTCGATGCGGTCGAGTTCGGGCATGGTCAGCAGAAGTTTCGGGGGGCGGCTCAAGAGACTTGAAATTTCAGAGGATGTTACCGAGTTCTGATGGAAATTCGGCAAAGTTTATGGCTGATGATTCTTTAGACTTCACATTCACACTGTGCAATGCGAGGTTCACATGAAGGTCATCGTCCTGGGCAGCGGCGTCATCGGCACCGCCACCGCCTACTACCTGGCCCGCGCCGGGGCGCAGGTCACCGTGCTGGACCGCCAGCCCGGCCCCGCCCTGGAAACCAGCTTCGCCAACGCCGGCCAGGTCTCGCCCGGCTACTCCACGCCCTGGGCCGCCCCCGGCATCCCCTTCAAGGCGCTGAAGTGGATGTTCCAGCAGCATGCTCCGCTGGCCATCCGCCCGGACGGCAGCCTGTTCCAGCTGCGCTGGATGGCGCAGATGCTGCGCCACTGCACGGCCGCGAACTACGCCGTCAACAAGGAGCGGCTGATGCGTGTGGCCGGCTACAGCCGCGACTGCTTGCGCCAGCTGCGCCAGGACATCGGCATCGAGTACGACCAGCGCACCGGCGGCACGCTGCAGGTCTTCCGCACCCAGGCGCAGATGGATGCCGTGGGACGTGACACCGCTGTGCTGAGGGACTGCGGCGTGGACTTCGAGCTGCTGGACCGCGACGGGCTGGCGCGCGTCGAGCCCGGCCTGGCCCACGCCCGCGACCGCCTGAGCGGCGGCCTGCGCCTGCCGGACGACGAAACGGGCGACTGCCACCTGTTCACTACACGGCTTGCACAAGAGGCAGCACGCCTGGGCGTGGACTTTCGCTTCAACGCCCGGGTGGAGGCGTTGCTGACGGACGGCGGTGCCGTCACCGGCGTGAAGCTTGCCGGGCCGGATGGCGGCCCTGCGCAGGTGATGCGCGCCGACCGCGTGGTGCTGGCCCTGGGCAGCTACTCGCGCCAGATGCTGCAGCCTCTGGGGCTGGACCTGCCGGTGTATCCCGTCAAGGGCTACTCGCTGACCATCCCCTTGCGGGACGCATCGCACGCGCCGCAGTCCACCGTGCTGGACGAGACCTACAAGATCGCGCTCACCCGGCTGGGCAACCGCATCCGCGTAGGGGGCATGGCCGAGCTGGGGGGCTTCGACCTGCGGCTGAACCCGCGCCGACGCGCGACGCTGGAGATGGTGACGCAGGACCTCTTCCCGGGCGGCGACCTGCCGCGTGCAGAGTTCTGGACCGGCCTGCGCCCCATGACCCCCGACAGCACGCCCGTCATCGGTGCCACGCGCTGGGCCAACCTGTTCCTGAACACGGGCCACGGCACCCTCGGTTGGACCATGGCATGCGGCAGCGCGCGCGTGGTGGCCGATCTGGTGACCGGCCGGCCCGCCGACGTCCGCACCGACGATCTGAGCCTGCAACGTTACGAAGCGTCCAGGCCCCGCAGGCTTGTTATCCTTCCCGCTCTTCCGACCGCCTGAGAAAGACCTGCCATGGACCACCGCCGACGCTCCCTTACCGCGGCGGGTTTGGCAGGGCTGGTGGGGGCGATGACGCCCGGGGCGCGGGCCCAGGGCGGCACCGTCTATCGCTTCTCGCCTGTCAACCAGTACGGAATCGAGCTGACCGCCCGCTACTGGAACCCCATCATCGACTACGTCTCCAGCAAGAGCGGCGTGCGGCTGGAGCTCAAGATCGGCCGCACCTCGGCCGACACCACGGCCTACGTGCTGGCCAACGAGGTCGAGTTCATCTTCTCCAATCACATGTTCAGCCCGGAGCGCGAGCAACTGGGCTGGAAAGTCATCGCCCGACGCCAGACCGCGCCCATCCAGAGCCAGATCGTGGTGCTGGCTGAATCGCCCGTGCAGCGTCTGGAGCAACTGGAGGGACAGGCGGTGGCCTTTCCCGGGCCCGAGGCCACGGTCGCCTACAAGTTCGCCTATGCCCAACTGCTCAAGCGCAACATCCAGGTCCAGGTCGTGTTCGGCGGCAACATGGACGGCGCCTTCGCCCAGCTGGCCAGCGGCAAGGTGGCAGCCGCCGGCACCCACTCCCAGCTTTCCGAAGGCTGGTCCAAGCGCGAAAACCGTCGGGTGCGGGCCCTGTGGCAGTCCGAGCCCTTGCACGACCTGGCAGTGATGGTGGCGCGCAAGGTGCCCCCAGCCGATGCCGGGGCCGTGGGACGGGCCTTTGCCGGCATGCTTGCCGACCCTGCCGGGCAGCGGGTGCTGGCCACCGTGGGAGAACTGGTGAAGCTGCCGCCCAGCGCCGGCTTCGTGGCCTCCAGCGGGTCGGAGTACGGCCCCTACCGCCAGTTCTTCGCCACAGCCCCGGCACAACTTCGTTGACGGATCGCACGCCTTGAAATCGAGAAAGGCCTGGACCGGTGCCGTGGCGGCCCTGGGCCGCCTGTGGCCGAAGTCCCTGACGAACCGGGTCTTCGCGCTGTACGCCGTTACGCTGGTGACGTTTCTCGGCGTCGGGTTCACCGTGTTCCTGAGCCATCAGGTCAGGCAGCAGATCCAGGAGACGCAGCGTGCCTCCGTGATGCTTGTCGAGGTGGTGGCGCAAGCGGTGCAGGACAGCGTGGTCATCGGCGACTACGACACCGTGCGCAAGACGCTGGACCGCGCGGTGCAGGGCTCGGTCTTTCGCTCCAGCCAGTTCATCGACACCAAGGGCGGCCGCATCCTCATCGACAGCCGCACACCGCCGCGCGGCCAGCCGCCGGGCTGGCTGGTGCGTTGGGCCGAGCGCGAGCTGTACGACGTGAACCGCAGCATCACCGTCGGCGGCCGGGACTACGGCGTGCTGCGCCTGACCTTCGACGCCCAGAGCGTGGCCCAGGACTTGTGGAGCCTGGCCGTGCTGGTGGTGGGGGTGGGCCTGGCCAGCTTGCTGCTGGGCCTGTGGGCCATCCACCTGTTGCTGCGCCGCTGGCTGGGCGGGCTGGAGCGGCTGCTGGCCCTGGACAAGGCCCTGGCCGCCGGCCGCGTGGACGCCGCGAAAATCGACACCGAAGGGGCGCCCACCGAAGTCACGCGGGTGGTGGCCATGTTCCAGCGGATATCGGAATTGATGCGGGAGCGCGAGGTCAGCCGTCGCGCCCTGGACAACCAGAAGTTCGCCCTGGACCAGCACGCCATCGTCAGCATTACCGACCTCGCCGGCAACATCACCTACGCCAACGACCGCTTCTGCGACATCACCGGTTACAGCCGGCAGGAGCTGCTGGGGCGCAACCACCGCATCATCAACTCGGGCCGGCAGCCGGCGGGCTTCTTCGAGAACCTGTGGCAGGTGATCGGCTCGGGGCAGGTCTGGCGCGGCGAGATCTGCAACCGCAACCGCGCCGGCCACCTGTACTGGGTCAGTGCCACGATCGTGCCTTTACTGGACGAGAAGGGCCGGCCGGAGCAGTACATCGCCATCCGCACCGAGATCACCGAGCGCGTGCGGGCCGAACACGCCCTGGAGGAAGTCAACCAGAACCTGGAGAACACCATCCAGCGGCGCACCGAGGCGCTGGAAGAGGCCACCCTGGCAGCATCGCTGGCCAACCGCGCCAAGAGTGATTTCCTGTCCAACATGAGCCACGAGATGCGCACGCCGATGAACAGCATCCTGGGCATGTCCTACCTCGCGCTGCGTGCATCGCCGCCGCCCAAGATCCGGGAATACCTGCTGAGCATCCACGACTCGGGCAAGTACCTGCTGGAGCTGATCAGCAACATCCTGGACTTCGCCAAGATCGAGTCCGGCAAGCTGGAGGTGGAGAAGGTGGACCTGCTGCTGCCGGTCATCTTTGCCGACGTGGTGCGCCTGATGGAGGAGTCCGCGAGGGACAAGGGCCTGGAACTGCAGGTGGAACTGGATGAGCGTCTGCAGCAGCCCCTCAAGGGTGACCCCCTGCGCATCCGCCAGATTCTGCTGAACTACGCCAGCAATGCGGTGAAGTTCTCTTCCCAGGGCGTGATCAGGCTCATCGGCCGCGCCAGCGACGAGGGGCCCGACGGCGTGGAGGTGGTGTTGCAGGTGGCCGACGAGGGCATCGGCATGACACCCGAGCAGGCTGCCCAGCTCTTCCAGCCCTTCCACCAGGCCGACGCCTCGACCACCCGGCAGTTCGGTGGCACGGGCCTGGGGCTGGCCATCTGCCGCGAACTGGCCAAGCTCATGGGGGGCCGGGTGGGCGTGGACAGCCAGGCAGGGATGGGCAGCACCTTCTGGTGCAGGCTGCGGCTGCCTGCCGGACAGATGCCCCAGGCCAAGGCACCGGACTCCGACTTCGGTGCCCTGGACCAGCGCTGGGGGCAGAAGCTCAAGGACTTGCGCGTCCTCGTGGTCGACGACAACACCGTCAACCAGACCGTGGCCCGGGAACTGCTGCAGGCTACCGGTGCCAAGGTGGAACTGGCCGGCGATGGCCAGCAGGCCCTGGACCTGCTGCAGGCTCTGGAGGTGGACTGCGTGCTCATGGACATCCAGATGCCCGTGATGGACGGCTTGGAGGCCACGCGCAGGATCCGCGCGCAACAGCACTTGCGAGGTCTGCCCATCATCGCCATGACGGCCAATGCCAGCACACAAGACCGGCGCGCCTGCCTGGCGGTCGGCATGAACGACTTCGTCTCCAAGCCCGTGGAGCCCAAGCGCTTCCTGGACATCGTGGCACGCTGGGCAGGCCAGGGCTCGCCGAGCGCAGCGCCGTCCGCCCCATTGCCTGGATCGGCGGCCGAACCCTCTAACGCACCCTCTGCTGCCCCGCCCACCACGCCCGACACCCTCCTGGACCCTGAGGTGCTGCACGACCTGACGCGCGGCAGGGCCAGCGCCATGGCGCCCATCGTCAAGGTCTTCGAATCGATGATGGACAAGACCCTGGCCGAACTCCAGCAGGCCCTGCTCGCAGGCAACGCCACGCGGCTGGCGCAGCTCGGGCACAAGGCCAAGTCCTCCGCCGCTTCCCTCGGCGCCCACGGGCTGGCCGGGCGTTGTCACGCGCTGGAGACCGCCATGGAGGCCGCCACGCCAGACCTGAACGCAGCGGCCCACCTGGTGCAGGAGATCCAGCAACTCAGCCCACGGGTGGTGCAAGCCCTGCGGGACGTGCTAGCCCGGGCCTCATAGGGCGGATCCAGGCCGCTGGCGGGCGGCTCTCAGGACACGGCGCCCTGCCCGTACCGGCCCACCAGCCACTTGCCGGCGCGGAAGCGCTCCAGGGCGTACGGCGCCAGACTGACGTCGGTGGGCAGCCCCAGTGCCGCCTGCGCCAGCACCCGCCCCACGGCCGGGGACAGCTTGAAGCCGTGTCCGGAGAAACCGTAGCCCACCACCAGGCCGGGCAACTCGGGCAAGGGCCCGAGCACGGGGTTCCAGTCCGGTGTGACGTCATAGATCCCGGTCCACGAGGACGCCAGCCCGGCTTCGGCGAACGACGGGAAGCGCTGCGCCACCTGCGCGCCAATCTCGGCCACCGTGTCCATCGACACCTCACCCTGGCGGTCGTCCAGGTCCGCCAGCGCCTGGCCGGGCAGGCCCTCGCTGACGAGCATCTGCCGCCCGCCATAGCTGCGGGCGTAGAGCATGCCGGGCGAGGCCAGGTCCTTGAACACCGGCATGGCCGGGGTGTAGGCCTGCGGCCCGTCCAGGGCCAGCACCTGGTGGCGCTCAGCGCTCACCGGGCTGGCAATGCCCGTCCAGTGCTCGATCTCACGCGCCCAGATGTTCTGCGTGCTGACCACCACCCCGGCGTCGATGCGGCCCTGCGCGGTCTGCACGCCCACCGCGCGGCCGGCCTCGATGCACAGGCCCTGCACCTCCACGCCTTCCTGGATGCGCACACCCAGGCGCCGCGCCGCGCGGGCAAAGCCGGTGGCCACCAGATAGGCATCGGCAAACCCGGCCTCGGGTTCCCAGCCGATGAGCGCCGCGTCATCGAAACGAGCGATCGGCAAGCGCTCTGCAGCCTGTTGCGGCGTGAGGTGCTGCACCGGAATGCCCATGGCCGCCTGCTGCGCCAGCGAGGCCTTCAGGGCCTCGACCTTGGCGCCCTCGGGCGCAACGATGAGGTAGCCACAGCACACCAGGCCGGCCGAAGCCTCGGCGTCGTCCACATAACCGGCGAAGTCCTCGAACACCCGCCAGGAGCGCCGGGCCAGCTCCACGTTCTCGGGCACCGAGTAGTGCGTGCGCAGGATGCCGCTGGACTGCGCCGTGGTGCCCGCGCCCACCTGGCGGCGCTCCAGCACGGTGACGCGGCCGGCGCCCAGACGCGCCAGGTGAAAGGCCACCGAGCAGCCGACCACGCCGGCGCCGATCACGAGAACGTCACAGGAAGACAAGGGGAAGCGCTCCAGGGAAGATGCGGCCAAGGGGGTCGCCTGAGGGTCTTCAGGAACCGCCAGACAACACATTTTCGTCTGCACGGGCTGCGACCCATCACCTGGCCACCCCGGCACGCCCGGGGAGGGAATCCTCGGTGGTCAGGCACTGCGATTGCCCCTATCGTCCGAGGTTTTCAACCCCTGCACAGGAGTCTTCCCCATGCACATCACCTGGAAGCAGGCCGTCGCCTGCGTCGTCACGGCCGCAGCCGCCACCACCGCGGTGGCACAACAGCGCCAGTTCTTCGGCATCGCCACCGGGGGCACCGGCGGCACCTACTACCCGCTGGGCGGCATGCTGGCGCAGCTGATCTCGAACAAGGCCACGGTGGACGGCAGGAAGTTCGCCGCCACGGCCGAAGCCGCCGGGGCCTCGGTGGGCAATGCCAAGCTGCTGGGCACCAAGGAGATCGAATCGGCGTTTGTGGCTGCAGACATCCTGGACCAGGCCTTCAACGGCAAGGCGCAATTCGCCAACGCGCCCATCAAGAACCTGCGCGCCCTGGGCGCGCTGTACCCCGAGACGGTGCAACTGGTCACCCGCGCCAACTCCGGCATCAACGGCGTGAAGGATCTCAAGGGCAAGAGCATCTCCTCCGGCGCCCCGGGTTCCGGGCAGTACCAGCTCGTGACCGACCTGCTGCGCGCCAACGGCCTGGCCCGCACAGACGTGAAGGAAGACAGCTCGTCCTTCAGCCAGGCCATGGACAAGATCAAGGACGGCAACCTGGACGCCACGCTGATCACCGCCGGCATCCCGGTGGCCGCCATCACCGATGCCTCGCAAAGCCACGCGCTGAAGATCATTCCGCTGGCCGGCGCGGAAGTCGCCGCACTGCTGAAGGAGCAGCCTTACTACACCCAGGTGCAGCTGCCGGCCAACACCTACAAGGGCCAGGCCGCACCCGTGCCTACCATCGCCGTGATGGCCGTGTGGACCACGCATGATGGCGTGAGCGACAACGTGGCCTACGAGGTGACCAAGGCGCTGTACGAGAACACGGCCATCATGGGCCAGGTGCACGTGCAGGGCAAGAACATCTCGCTGAACACCGCCACGGCCGTGGGCAGCGTGCCGCTGCACCCGGGCGCCATCCGTTACTACAAGGAAAAGGGCGTGCTGAAGTGAGTCGGCCGCTCGCGGTCGCGCTGGGCCAGCTGGCCAGTGGCGCGACCGCGAGTCCGGTTGCAGGCGCCTGCGAATTGCATCTGCGCGACGCCCGCAGCGGGCGCGAACTGCAGCGCCTGCCCCTGGACGCGCGCGCCCCTGAGATCCGGATCGCCTTCGAGCACTCGGTGCTGGGCACCACCGTCATCGACCGCTACCGCTTCACCCCCCGCCCGGTGCTGGTGGAAGAGGAGTTCGAGGGCGAGGGTTACGGCCTACCGGCCGCGCCCGGCCCGGGCGAGCGGCTGGAGCGCGTGGGCGACCGCCAGCGCCTGAGCCTGCAGCGCCCTGTGGACCCCTTGGTGGTGCGCGCATCCGTTGCAACGCGCATGCGGCTGCTGCGGCCCGAAGGGGATCTGCTGCTTGCGGGCCTGGGCGCCTTGTCCGTGGCCCTGGAAGCCGCTGGCTGCACGCTTTCCAACACCCCCTCCTCTCCCTGAACACCCCGTCATCATGAGCACCGCCACGCCCGCCCCTTCTGCCAACCAGGACGAGGTCGACCGCCTCATCGAGCAGTTCGACCCCGAGTCCAATTTCCGGCGCCTGGTGGGTGTGTCCGCGGCCATCGTGGGCGTGCTGGCCGTGGGCCTGTCGGGCTGGCACTACTACACCGCCGGTTTCGGGCTGCACAACGAGATCGCCCACCGCGCCACCCACCTGGCGGTGGTGCTGGGGTTGTGCTTCCTGGTGTTCCCAAGGCAACAACGGCTGCCCGGGCCGTGGGAGTGGATCGTCTCGCTGGGCCTGGCCGCCTTCTATGTGCTGCTGGGCTGGGGCTTGCTGAAGTCTTCGGTCGGTGCGCAGGTGCCGCTGTCGGGCCAGATCGCCTTCGGTGCGGTGATGCTGAGCATCGCCGGCCTGTCCCTGCCCTTCAAGGTCTACGACGGCAGCCACCAGCACATCCCCTGGCGTGACTGGATCTTCGCGGTGACGGCATCCAGTTTCTCGCTGTACCTGCTGTTCTTCTTCGACGGCATCTTCATTCAGCGGCCCGGCCAGCACACGCCGCTGGACCTGATGTTCGGCGTGATCGCCATTGCCATGGTGCTGGAAGCGGCGCGCCGCACCATGGGCATCTTCCTGCCCTTGCTGGCGGTGGCCACGGTGCTTTACGGCATCTTCGGGCCCTACCTGCCGGGTGACCTGGCGCACCGCGGCTACAGCGTGCCGCGCGTGGTGGCGCACCTCTTCAAGGGCACCGAGGGCATCTACGGCATCCCCGTGGGGGTGGTGGCCACCTTCGTCTTCCACTTCGTGCTGTTCGGCATCATGGCCCAGCTCACGGGCCTGGGGCAGCTGTTCGTGAATCTGGCCACCATCGCAGCCGGGCGCTACGCCGGCGGGCCGGCCAAGGTCAGCGTGGTGTCCTCCGGCCTGTTCGGCATGATTTCTGGCTCGGCCATCGCCAACACCGTGACCACCGGGGTGATGACCATCCCGCTGATGAAGAAGGTGGGTTTCTCGCCGCGCTTTGCCGGCGCGGTGGAAGCCAGCGCCTCTTGCGGCGGTCAGATCACCCCGCCCATCATGGGCGCGGCCGCGTTCATCATGGCCGAGACGCTGGGCATCCCCTACAACGAGCTGATCCTGGTGGCCATCGTGCCGGCCGCGCTGCACTACTTCGCCATCCTGTGGATGGTGCACCTGGAGGCCAAGCGCCTGAAGCTCGCGGGCATGGATCCGGCCGAGATCCCCACGCTGTCGCTGGTGCTCAAGAGCTCGTGGCACCTGTTCATCCCCCTGGTGGTGATGGTGACGCTGCTGCTGATGCAGTACACGCCCTTCCTGGCCGCCTTCTGGGGTATCACGTTGACCGTGGCCTGCTCCTGGATCCCCAAGCTGCTGGGGCCCTGGGGTCGCCACATGACAGGCCTGGCCGTGACACCGCGCGCGCTCATCCAGGGCTTCGAGATGGGCACCAAGTCAGCCCTGGGCATTGGCGCGGCATGCGCCTGCGTGGGCTTCGTGCTGGGCATCACCACCCTCACCGGCATGGGCTTCAAGTTCTCGGCCTTCGTACTGGATCTGTCGGGCGTGGCCGCGCAGTGGGTGCATGGCTTCGATGTGATGGGCTGGTTCGAGCTCAAGCAGATCACCATCCTCTTCGGCCTGCTGTTCACCGCCATCGCCTGCATCATCATGGGCTCGGGTGTGCCCACCACACCCACCTACATCATCTTGGCCTCCATCGTGGCGCCTGCGCTGGCGCAGTTGGGCGTGCCGCAACTGGCCACGCACTTCTTCGTCTTCTACTACGGGGTGCTGGCCGATGTGACGCCGCCCGTGGCGCTGGCAGCCTTTGCAGCGGCCGGCATCGCGCGCAGCGAGCCCATGCGCACGGGCATGACGGCCTTCAGGCTGTCCATGGGCAAGGCCTTGGTGCCCTTCGCGTTCGTCTACGCCCCAGTGCTGCTTTTCGTGCAGTTCGACCCGGCCACCTTTGCCGTGGCGCTGGCCGGGGCGGTCATCGCCATCCTGGGCCTGGGCGCGGCCTACACGGGCTACTGTCGCCGCCCCATCGGCATGCCGGCCTTCCTGGCGCTGAACGTCTTGTCACTGGCGCTGGTATTCGGCCAACCGGTGGTCACCCTGGTGGCCGGCTCGGCCGTGCTGGCCATCCTGGCCTGGCACGCGCGACCGATGCACGACAGCCTGCACGCAGAGCGCTAGCCCCGCCTTCACAGGCCGAGGGCGGCCAAGCTTGATCCAGCACAGGGCGGGCGGGCCGCCGAGGGGGCAGGATGGGGCACGATGCCTCTGCCTTTCCAGACCGGCCTGAGCGCCTCAGAGGCGGCCCAACGCCTGCAGAGGGAGGGCCCCAACGAATTGCCG
>JBIKMY010000336.1:0-3062 GCA_044358945.1 Rubrivivax sp. | reverse complement strand
CTTGCGGTGCAGATCCTCTCGGCGCTCGTCATGATCGGCCTGGTGCTGGTGCAGCACGGCAAGGGGGCCGACATGGGCGCCTCCTTCGGCAGCGGCTCTTCTGGCAGCTTGTTCGGCGCCACCGGCAGCGCCAACTTCCTGTCCCGCTCTACAGCGGCCTGCGCCACGGTGTTCTTCGTCAGCACCCTGCTGCTGGCGCTGATGTCCAACCAGGCCTCGTCGCGGGCCGGCAGCGGGTCCAGCATCCTGGACCGGCCTGCTGCAGCGGGCGCGGCCTCTGGCGCGGCTTCGGGTCAGCCTGTCGGGGTGATCCCCGGGGCCGTCCCCGCGCCTGCTGCCGTGCCTGCGTTGCCGGCAGCAGTCCCTGCGCCTGCAGCAGCCAGCGCGTCCAAGTGACCTGTTGCCGCACTGCGGTTTTCCCTGGGATTCGAGCTGAATCCCAGTAGAATTTGGTGCTGTCCGGAATGGGGTTTCTGTAGCGTTCCGGGCGATGAGAATTCAGTTTGACGTCAAGCCGACGTGGTGAAATTGGTAGACACGCTATCTTGAGGGGGTAGTGGCGAAAGCTGTGCGAGTTCGAGTCTCGCCGTCGGCACCAAAAAACAATGGAACGAGTGTCCCCGGTGGAGAACCGGAGTCGGGGGCAAGCCCTGTTGCTTGATGCAGGGAGGGGAACGCAGTGGCCTGTCCAGAGGGCTGGCAGGGGCCTGCCTCCGTTCGTCACGTCCGGTATCCAGACGCATGCATGAACGGCCTTTGAGATGAACCTGCAAGAGTACTTACCGGTCATCCTCTTCATTCTGGTGGGCGTAGCCGTCGGTGTGGCGCCGCAGGTCATCGGTTTCATCTTCGGCCCCCAGCGTCCGGACGCCGCAAAGAACAGCCCTTACGAGTGCGGCTTCGAGGCCTTCGAAGACGCGCGGATGAAATTCGACGTCCGCTACTACCTCGTGGCCATCCTGTTCATCCTGTTCGATCTCGAGATCGCCTTCCTGTTTCCCTGGGCGGTGGCGCTGCATGACATCGGCGCGTCAGGCTTCTGGGCCATGATGGTTTTCCTCGGCATCCTGGTGGTCGGCTTCCTCTACGAATGGAAGAAGGGCGCTCTCGACTGGGAGTGACCGGAAAGGACAAACGTATGGGAATCGAAGGCGTCCTCAAGGAAGGCTTTGTCACCACGTCGGTGGACAAGCTGATCAACTGGTCCAAGACCGGTTCGTTGTGGCCGATGACCTTTGGTCTGGCCTGTTGTGCGGTTGAGATGATGCACGCCGGCGCGGCGCGCTACGACATCGACCGTTTTGGCATGCTGTTCCGCCCCAGCCCGCGGCAGAGCGATCTGATGATCGTGGCCGGCACGCTGTGCAACAAGATGGCGCCGGCCTTGCGCAAGGTCTATGACCAGATGGCTGAGCCGCGCTGGGTGCTGAGTATGGGCTCTTGCGCCAATGGCGGTGGCTACTACCACTACAGCTACTCCGTGGTACGGGGCTGCGACCGCATCGTGCCGGTGGACGTGTACGTGCCCGGCTGCCCGCCCACGGCCGAGGCCTTGTTGTACGGCATCTTGCAGCTGCAGGCCAAGATCCGCCGCGAGAACACGATTGCGCGCTGACATGACGACGGCTTCACTCCAGACATTGCAAGCGGCGCTCGAGGAGCACCTCGGTGATGCGGCGCGTGCGCTCAAGCTCGAGCGTGGAGAGCTCACCTTGACCGTGGCTTCAGCTGATTACGAGCGGGTGGCCTTGCGCCTGCGCGATGACCCTGCGCTTCACTTCGAGCAGCTCATCGACCTGTGCGGCCTGGACTACTCCGACTACCAGAATCGGCCTTGGGAAGGCCTGCGCTATTGCGTGACCTCTCATCTGTTGAGCGTCAAGCACAACTGGCGCCTGCGCCTGAAGGTGTTTGCGGCTGACGACGACATGCCGGCGGTGGCCTCGGTAACACCCATCTGGAACGCTGCCAACTGGTTTGAGCGCGAAGCCTTCGACATGTACGGCATCGTCTTCGAGGGCCATGAGGACCTGCGCCGCATCCTCACCGACTACGGTTTCATCGGCCACCCGATGCGCAAGGACTTCCCGGTGTCGGGCCACGTCGAGATGCGCTACGACCCTGAGTCGCGCCGCGTGATCTACCAACCCGTGACCATCGAGCCGCGCGAGAACACGCCGCGCGTGGTGCGCGAAGACCAATACGGCGGTCTGCACTGAGATGAAACGACCCCCAACCTCGCTGTGCTCGGTACCCCCCAAGGGGGCTGTCAGCACCTTCGGAACGGCCGTGCGGTGCTGACATGGCAGAAATCAAGAACTACACGCTGAACTTTGGGCCGCAGCATCCGGCGGCGCACGGTGTGCTGCGCCTGGTGCTGGAACTGGACGGCGAGGTCATCCAGCGCGCTGACCCGCACATCGGACTGCTGCACCGCGCCACCGAAAAGCTGGCCGAGAGCAAGACCTACATCCAGTCGCTGCCCTACATGGACCGCCTGGACTACGTGTCCATGATGGCCAACGAGCATGCCTACTGCCTGGCCATCGAGAAGCTGCTGGGCGTGGAGGTGCCTGAGCGTGCGCAGTACATCCGCGTGATGTTTGCCGAGCTCACCCGCATCTTGAACCACCTGTTGTGGCTGGGCTGCCACGGCATGGATTGCGGTGCGATGAACATCCTCATCTACTGCTTCCGCGAGCGCGAGGACATCTTCGACATGTACGAGGCGGTGTCGGGCGCGCGCATGCATGCGGCCTACTTCCGTCCGGGCGGCGTGTACCGGGATCTGCCCGATGCCATGCCCCAGTACAAGGTCAGCCGCATCAAGAACGAGCGGGCCATCAAGGCCCTCAACGAAAACCGTCAGGGCTCGCTGCTGGACTTCATCGAGGACTTCTGCCGCCGCTTCCCCAAGAACGTCGACGATTACGAGACCCTGCTGACGGACAACCGCATCTGGAAGCAGCGCACGGTGGGCATCGGTGTGGTGTCGCCCGAGCGCGCCCTGAACCTGGGCTTCACCGGCGCCATGCTGCGCGGCTCAGGCATCGCCTGGGACC
>JBIKMY010000335.1:0-3064 GCA_044358945.1 Rubrivivax sp. | reverse complement strand
CGCCGCCAAAGACCGCCTTGATGGCGTCCAGGCTGCCGGTCTTGGCGGCTGTTTCCAACTTGGTGGCCTCAGCCGCCATCTTGTCGGCGGCGGCCTTGAACTTGGCGCCGTCTTTCCAGATCTCGGGCTTGGCGCGGTGGGGCATGCCCTTGTCAGTACCGTCGCCAAAGGCCGAGAACGGCAGGGTGGACATCACCGCCACGATGTGCGCGCTGTCGTTCGCCGCCTTGGCATCGAAAGGCGCGCGCCCCTGCACCATCGCGCCGATGCGTGCCACATGGTTGCCCATCACGGTGAACGCGCTCTGGCGGTACTTGATGGCGTCTTCGGGCTTCTGGAACTGCGCTGCTGCGGGCAGGGCTGCCAGCACGCCGCAGGCGGCGGCAAGGATCATCAGCTTCTTCATCAGGGGCTCCGATCAACAAAGGTCATGGGCCGGCCGACCGGGGAGCGGTCGAGCAACGGTAGAAGATTGTGAGTCTAAGGATATGGTGGTTCAAGCGCGTTGACGACCTCGTGCATCCCGACTGACGCAGTCGCGTTATCGTTCATATGTTCACACTCAACTCATGAGGGGGAATTGAGCGATGTCGGAGTCGACTGTGCCGGTGCGGGTCTGGGACCTGCCCACCCGTGTCTTCCACTGGGTGCTGGCCCTGAGCGTCGTAGCCTCGATCATCACAGCCAAGGTGGGTGGCGCGGCCATGGTCTGGCACTTCCGCCTGGGCTATCTGGCGCTGGGTCTGCTCGTCTTCCGGTTGATCTGGGGGCTGGTGGGCGGGCGTTGGTCACGCTTTGCCAGCTTTCTGTACGGACCTGGCCGTGTGTGGGCCTACGTGCGGGGCCGACGCGATGCGCGGGGCCTGGACGAAGTGGGCCACAACCCCCTGGGTGCCTTGTCGGTGTGGGCGCTGCTGGCGTTGTTACTGGCCCAAGTCGGCAGCGGCTTGTTCGCCGACGATGAGATTGCCAACGTCGGGCCCTTGAACCGTTTCGTCAGCGGGAGCACGGCGCAGTGGCTGACCGGCTGGCACAAGGAGGTTGGCGAGTCCGTTCTGATCGCCCTTCTGGTGCTGCATGTGGCAGCGGTGCTGTTCTACCGCTGGGTGCGGCGCAAGGACCTGCTGACGCCCATGATCACGGGCGACAAATCATTGCCTGCGCACACCCTCGCCTCGGCCGACGGCTGGCGCCAGCGCCTGGGAGCCGTGATCCTGGCCGCCGCCGCCGCGGCCCTGGTGATGTGGGTGGTCCGGCAGGGAGCTTGAATGCCCGTGAAACCTGCCGACCCCCCCGCCCCCCGCATCGATCTGCACACGCCTGCGCAGCCGGCGCAGTTCGAGGACACGCGCACGATCTTCCGCGAATACGCCGCCCAACTGGGGGTGGACCTGTGCTTCCAGGGGTTCGACGCGGAACTGGCTGCCCTGCCTGGTGAATACGCGACACCGAACGGCGCCTTGCTGCTGGCCACGGTGGATGGCGCCCTGGCCGGCTGCGGCGCTTTCCGGCCGCTGCCGGATGTGGACTACCCCAACGCCTGCGAGATGAAGCGCTTGTATGTGCGCCGCGCCTTCCGCCGCTTCGGCCTGGGCCGCCTGCTGGCCAGGCAGTTGATGGACCGGGCCATCCAGGCCGGCTACTCCACCATGCTGCTGGACACCCTGGACGACATGGAGGCCGCGCGCAACCTCTACGAGACCCTGGGTTTCGAGGAGATCCCCCCGTACTACTTCAACCCCGTGCCGGGTGCGCATTACCTGAAGGTGGACCTGCGGCAACCCGGCCTTCTTTGAGGCGGTGGGCGCCGCCAGCCCGGATAGGATCGGGCCATGACCCAAGCCCATCCTGAACTTCGTGCCGGTGACCTGCGACTGGCCCTGCGGCCTGACCTGGGCGGCAGCATCGCCGGCCTGTGGTGCGGCAGCCTGCCGGTGCTGCGCAGCGCCGAGCCTGCCGCGCTTGACGCACCCCGCCAGTCGGCCAGTTACCCGCTGGTGCCCTACTCCAACCGCCTGGGCTACCGGCGCTTTCGCTGGCTGCACCGGGACCACACCACCCAGCCCAACTTCGACGACAGCCCCCATTCGGTGCACGGCGTGGGCTGGTTGCGGGCCTGGGCCGTGGAATCCTGCAGCCCCACCGAGGCCGTGCTGCGCCTGGACCATGCTGGTGACGCCGACTGGCCCTTCGCCTTCGAGGCCCGGCAGACTTTCGCGCTGGACGCCGACGGCCTGCGCCTGACGATGTCGGTGCGCAACGACGCACCGCACCCCGCACCCGTGGGCCTGGGCTGGCATCCCTACTTTCCGAAGCGCAGCCGCAGTCGCCTGCACATCGAGTTAAGCGAACGCTGGGAGTCCGACCCCGGCACGCAGTTGCCCACGCGCCGCGTGCGCCAGCCCGGCATCGATGCCGACGTGGCGCACCTGGACTTCGACCACTGCTTCGAGGGCTGGCCCGGCACCGCGCGGGTACGCGACGAGAAGCTCAAGGTCGGCATCAGTTCCTCGTTGCCCTACCTCGTCGTCTACACCCCGCCTCAGAAAGACTATTTCTGCGTCGAACCGGTCAGCCACGTCAGCAACGCCATCCACATGGCCGAGCCGGCGCAGCACGGCCTTCGTACCCTGGCCACGGGCGAGACCTTCGAGGCCTGGATGCGGCTGGACATCGCCCACGTGTGACCGCCATGGCGCCGGTGATCCAGCCGCTGCCGGTGGAGGCCTCGCTGCTGGGCGAATCGCCCTTTTGGCACCCCGACGAGCGCGCGCTGTGGTGGTGCGACATCCCGGGCCGCAGCCTGCACCGCCACCACCCCGGCACGGGTGCGCATCAGGCCTGGCACTTCGACACCGATGTGGCCTGCGCGGCGCCGCTGGCCGGCGGCCAGTTGCTGCTGGGCATGCGCGACGGCCTCTGGCGCTTCAACCCCGCCACCGGCCAGCGCGTGGCCCTGGCGGCCGCGCCCTACGACCCGGCGACCGAGCGCTTCAATGACGGCAAGGCCGATCCACAAGGGCGCTTCTGGGTGGGCACGATTTACGAACCCCGGCACCCCGCC
>JBIKMY010000026.1:0-12034 GCA_044358945.1 Rubrivivax sp. | reverse complement strand
ATGCCCAGGATGTAGGTGATGTCCTTGACCGGGTCCCAGCTGATCTTGGTGGTGTAGGGCAGGCGGAACACGCCCAGCGGGATCTGCGCCAAGGTGTAGCCGTCAGGCTTGGCCTGCTGCAAGGCCTGCGCAGGCAGCGTGCCGCCGGCGCCTGGGCGGTTCTCGATCACCACTGGCTGGCCGAGCAGCTTGGACGCGTTTTCCGCCAGAGCGCGCATGGTCAGGTCGGTGGGGCCGCCAGGCGGGAAGGCGATCATCAGCTTGATGGGCTGCACAGGCCAGGCGCCCTGGGCGCGCAGGCCCGGCGCGACGCTGGCGGCAACACCGGCCATCAGCAGGGTTCTTCTTTGCATGGCAATCTCCCAGTGGAATACGGATGCTGCAGTATCGTGAAACAGATCCGCTCCGCGCGTCGGGATTGGCCCGAAGTTGGTGCCCCCTTGAGCAGGGCACACTGCGCGTCCTTGACCCCGCCCCACCCAAAGAGGTTCCGATGACCCCACGCCGCCCCTTCCTGGTCTCGCTCTCGGCACTGGCCGCGCTGGCCACCTTGACCGCCACCACGGGCTTCAGCACCACCGCGCAGGCCCAGGCCGCCTGGCCCAGCAAGCCGGTGCGCATCGTCGTGCCCTTCCCGGCGGCGGGCACCACCGACATCCTGGCCCGCGCCCTGGCGCCCGAGCTGCAGCGGGTGTTCGGCCAGCCCTTCGTGGTGGACAACAAGCCGGGGGCGGGCGGCAACCTGGGTTCGGCGGAGGTGGCCAAGGCCGCGCCTGACGGCCACACCCTGCTGATGGGCACGGTGGGCACGCATGCCATCAACCCGTCGCTCTACCCCAAGATGCCCTACGACGCGGTGAAGGACTTCGTGCCCATCACGCTGGTGGCGGGCGTGCCCAACGTGCTGGTGGTGAACCCCGCCAACGCGCAGAAGTACGGCATCAACACGGTGCAGGATCTCGCGCGCGTGGCCAGGGCCAACCCGGGGAAGCTGAACGTGGCAAGCTCGGGCAACGGCACCTCCATCCACCTGGCGGCCGAACTCTTCAAGTCCATGACCGGCACCTTCATGGTGCACTTCCCCTACCGGGGCTCGGGCCCGGCGCTGATGGACCTGATGGGCGGCAACATGGACCTGATGTTCGACAACCTGCCCTCGTCCATGCCGCACATCAAGACCGGCAAGCTCAAGGCCCTGGCCGTCACCAGCGCGCAGCGCTCTTCCGCGCTGCCGGACGTGCCCACGGTGGAGGAAGTGGGCGGGCCGACGCTCAAGGGCTTCGAGGCCAGTTCCTGGTTCGGGCTGCTGGCACCGGCGGGCACGCCCGCGGACATTGTCAACCGCATTCAGCAGGAAACCGCCAAGGCTCTATCGTCACCGGCGCTGAAAGAGCGCCTTCAGGCCCAGGGCGCCATCCCCAGCGGCAACACCCCTGCGCAATTCGCCCAGCTGATCGACGCCGAATCGAAAAAATGGGCCCAGGTGGTGAAGGCCTCGGGGGCCAAGGTGGACTGAGCCTTGTGAGCGCTCACTCCATCCACACCACCTGCCGCCCGGAGGTGGTCCACTCCTCGTAGCGGGCGGCGAAGTCCTGCTCGATGCGGTTGCGCTTGACCTTGAAGGTGGGCGTGATGAGGTCGTTGTCCACGGTCCAGGCGCGCGTGGTCAGGACCAGGCAGTCCAGGCGCTCGTGCGGGTCCAGTGCGGCATTGATCTGTTCGAGGTGGGCTGACAGCGAGGCCTCTAGGTCCGCCCGCCCGGCCGCACCGGCTACACGTGCAGCCGCCTCGGCATTGAGCATCAGCAGCGCCAGAGGCTGGCCGAGGTTGGCACCTGTCACGCAGCACGCCTCCACCGCCGAGTGCATGACCAGGCGGTCCTCGATGGGCGCGGGCGCCACGTACTTGCCCTTGCTGGTCTTGAACAGGTCTTTCACGCGGCCGGTGATGCGCAGGTTGCCCTGGGCGTCCATCTCACCCTTGTCCCCGGTGTGCAGCCAGCCGTCGGCGGTGAAGGTCTCGGCGGTCAGCTCGGGCTCGCGGTAGTAGCCCAGCATCAGGCACGGCGCCTTCATCTGGATCTCGCCCGTGGCCGAATCCAGGCGGCTTTGCACGCCGTCATACGGCAGGCCCACGGTGCCGGGCTGCGGATGGCCGGGCAGGGTGGCGTGGCTGATGCCGCAGTTCTCGGTCATGCCGTAGACCTCCACCACCTCCAGGCCCAGCGCGGCGTACCAGCGCAGCAGGTCCGGCGGCATGGGCGCCGCGCCGCCAGCGGCGAACTCGCACTGGTCCAGTCCCAAGGCCGACAAGATCTTCTTCTTGACGATGCCGCGCAGGATGGGGATCTTCAGGAGCCGCTCCAGCTTGGCCTGGGGCATCTTGGCGTTCACGCCCTGGCGGAACTTCACCCACAGGCGCGGCACCGAGAAGAAGGCCGTGGGCCGGGCGCGCTGCAGGTCGGCGGTGAAGGTGTCCAGGCTCTCGGCGAAGAAGATGCGCATGCCGGTGGCCAGCATGCCGTGCTCCACCAGCGTGCGCTCGGCCACGTGGGCCAGCGGCAGGTAGCTGAGCATGCGCGAGTCTTGGTTCACCATGGGCAGGCGCTTCAAGCCCGATTCCACGCCCCAGGCAAAGGTGGCAAAACTGTGCATCACCCCTTTGGGCATGCCGGTGGTGCCCGAGGTGTACATGATGGTGGAGAGTTCATCGCCGTCGCGCACGGGCTGGCCGGCCAGCGGCGCAGTGCGCGTGCAGATGTCGTCCCAGCCCGGGTAGCTGCGCTTGGCATCCTCGGGCGACAGCGGGTGGCTGATGCAGGGCAGGCCCGCGGGCACGCCTGGCTTCATGCCCTCCCAGCCGTCGAGCTTGCCGACGAACAGCAGCTTGGCGCCGCTGTGCTCCAGGATCTGCGTGATGGTGGCCGGCGCCAGCGTGGGGTACAGCGGCACCGAGACCCCGCCGGCCAGCCAGATGGCGAAGTCGCTCATCAGCCAGTGGGCCGTGTTCTTGGAGATGAGGGCCACGCGGTCGCCCGGCTGGATGCCCAGGGACTGCAAGTGCGCAGCCATGCGGCGCGCCTGATCCACCACTGCTTTCCAGGTGAAGTCGCGCACCACCCCGCCGCCCATGGGCTGGGTGAGGACGACGCGGTTCGGGGCCGTAGCTTCCCAGTGGTACAGGCGCTGCAGTGCCAGCTTGTCGGCGGCGATATCGATCTTCATGGCTTGTGCGCGCCCGAGGCGCGCTCCTGAGGCAAACGGGAGCCGCGAGCCTAGCCGGCCCGGGCACGGGCGGCGATGATGGTCTTCCCCAACCTGGGGTCTTGCCCCGGCGCGAGCTAGCCGGCGGCCCCCGCATCGTCGGCGCGCTCGATGGCGATCTCGGCCGCGTCCATCACAGCCTCGGGGTCACGGCCAATCTGGGGGGCGTAGAGCTGCACGGCCTCGCCCAGCTTGCCGGGTTCGGTCATGATGGTCCAGACGATGGCCGACACGACGCTGAGTTCGCGCGGCTCGGGCGGGGCAGGCAACTGGCCGCTGCGCCGGACCTCCAGGTGGTGGCGCACGCTGCACACGGCTTCAGGCGACAGCATCCAGGCCTCGCACATCCGGGCGCCGAGCTCGTCATGGCCGATGCCGAAGCCAGCGCGCTCCAGAAAGGCCAGGTCCGTGTCCTCGGGGGCGGCACGCAGCATCGAGCGGTAGTGGTCGGGCGAATGGCGGAACAGCACGGCCTTGCCGCACTCCTCGAACAGGCCGGCGGCATGGGCGGCGTAGGGCTCCAGCCGCATCTTCTGCGCCAGGAACTTCATGAGCGTGCCACGGCGCGCGCCGCGCTTCCACACCAGATCGAGTTCGACGATGGGCGGGAAGGCCGCGCGCATGCTCACCTCGTAGGTGATGGCCGCCACCTCGCGAATGCCCAGGAAGGTAACGGCCTGCTGCACACTGTTGACGCGGCCGCGCACACCCGTAGTGGGAGAACTGACCGCCTTCATCACGGCCGCGGCCAACGCCATGTCTGACTCCACCAGCGCAGAAAGGGCCTTCAGGTCCACCTCTTCAGCTTGCAGCAGGCGCGACAGACGCACCAGCGAGGCCGGCATCGCCGGGATGTCCAATTGGGTAGGGCCGGGGCTCTTGGGGGTGCTCATGATGAAGTGGAGTATGCATGCACCAGACCGGGGACGACCTGAAGCGGCGCAGAACCCGGCACCCCAGAAATGGTCAGGCCCCTTGACGGGGCCTGTGCTCCTCTACCACGCGGCCCGGAAATCTCCGAACCCGTGGAGGGCGCTGTTGATGTCGCGTCTCCTCGATCCCCCGCCTGTTGTGCCCACCCCGAAACGGGGCTGCCAACGCGAGTGAGCGAACTGTACGGGCCGGCCCCGAAGGTCACATCGGGAGATACCCGGGCAGCGCCCGGGAGCTCAGTCGCGTTCCAGAATCCAGCCCGCCGCCCGCTCGGCGATCATCAGCGTGGGCGAGTTGGTGTTGCCACTGGTGATGGTGGGCATGACGCTGGCATCGGCCACGTGCAGGCCGCGCACACCGCGCACGGCCAGCCGGGGGTCCACCACCGCCAGGGGGTCGTCGGCCCGGCCCATGCGGCAGGTGCCCACGGGGTGGAAGATGGTGGTGCCGATGTCGCCCGACAGCCGGGCCAGGTCTTCGTCGCTGTCGTACTCGGGGCCCGGCTTGAGTTCCTTGGGCCGATAGGGGGCCAGCGCCGGCTGGTTGACGATGCGCCGCGTCAGCCGCAGGGATTCCGCCGCCACCCGGCGGTCTTCGGGCGTGCTCAGGTAGCGCGGCTCGATGAGCGGCGCCGCGCGGGGATCGGCGCTGGCGATGCGCACCTGCCCACGCGCCGTGGGGTTCAGGTTGCAGACGCTGGCGGTGAAGGCGTTGAAGCGGTCCAGCGGCTCGCCGAAGGCCGGCAACGACAAGGGCTGCACGTGGTACTGCACATTGGCCCAGGCCCGCTCGGGCGAGGAGCGCGCGAACGCCCCGAGCTGCGACGGCGACATGCTCATCGGCCCGGTGCGCCGCAGCAGGTACTCCAGGCCGATCAAGGCCTTGCCGAAGGCCGAGGCGGCCATGGTGTTGAGTGTCTTGACGCCCTCCACCCCGAAGACGGCGCGGATCTGCAGGTGGTCCTGCAGGTTCTGGCCTACGCCGGGCAGTTCATGCACCGGCGCGATGCCGTGGGTGTGCAACAAGGCCCCCGGTCCCACGCCCGACAGCTGCAGGATCTGCGGGGTGCCCAGGGCACCGGCAGCCATCACCACGCTGCGGCGGGCCCGGGCCCCGCGGGGGGCGCCGCTGGTGGGCAGAAGCTCCACGCCTTCGCACTGCAGCTGCCCGTCGGAACCGCGGCCCATCATCAGGCGCTGCACCTGGCCCCCGGTCCAGACCTGCAGGTTCGGGCGGCTGATCACCGGCCGCAGGAAAGCCTTGGAGGCGTTCCAGCGCAGGCCGCTACGCTGGTTCACCTCGAAATAGCCCACGCCCTCGTTGTGGCCGGTATTGAAGTCCGGCGTGGCCGGGATGCCCGCCTGCTGCGCGGCCTGGGAAAAAGCATCCAGGATGTCCCAGCGCACGCGCGGGCGCTCGATGCGCCACTCGCCGCCGCTGCCGTGCAGCTCGCTGGCGCCACTCCAGTGGTCCTCGTGCGACTTGAAGACCGGCAGGCAATGGGCCCAGTCCCAGGCCGGGTCCGCGGTAAGTTCGGCCCAACCGTCGTAATCGCGCGACTGGCCGCGCATGTAGATCATGCCGTTGATGCTGGAGCTACCGCCCAGCACCTTGCCACGGGGGTAGCGCAGACGCCGCCCGTTCAGCCCCGGGTCGGGCTCGGTGAAATACAGCCAGTCGGTGCGGGGATTGCCGATGCAATACAGATACCCCACCGGGATATGGATCCAGACATAGTCGTCATGGCCCCCGGCCTCGATCAGCAGCACGCGCCGGTTCGGGTCGGCGCTCAGGCGATTGGCCAGCAGGCAGCCGGCCGTGCCGGCCCCCACCACGATGTGGTCATAAACGGGGAATTCGTCGCTGTCCAAGGGGGCTCCGGCTCGATTCGACTCGATTCGGCTCGATGGTACTTCGCGCAGCCCCCGTGCGAGGACCGGCCTTGCGCAGGCTCAGAAACGCTGCCCGGCGGCCCAGGCAAGCTTGGGGATGCATGCGGCGCAAAGGCCAAAAACCAGGATGCAGCGGGGTGGCGTACGGGTTTTCACGGGGGGCAGGAAAACAACACTCCTGGACATCGGGCTTTGTGTTCTGCTAGGGCGACCCTTGATAATTCAAAGTTCGTGTATGGACGCCGCGCCTGTAGCTGAATGGTTCCGCTGGGTAGAAGCTCCGCATGTTGTCTGAGTTTGAGAGATAAAGGGCTTTTCCTGTGGGAAACAAACTGTACGTAGGTAATCTGGCTTATTCGGTGCGTGACGATTCACTGATGCAGGCGTTCAGCCAGTTTGGCAGCGTCACATCGGCAAAGGTGATGATGGACCGCGACACCGGCCGCTCCAAGGGCTTCGGCTTTGTGGAGATGGGCTCTGACGCAGAGGCGCAGGCCGCCATCAACGGCATGAACGGCCAGCCGCTCGAAGGGCGTGCCATCGTGGTGAACGAGGCCCGCCCCCGTGAGGAGCGTCCGGGCGGCTTTGGCGGCGGCGGCGGCGGCGGTAGCCGCGGCGGCTACGGCGGCGGCGGTGGTGGTGGTGGATATGGCGGCGGTGGTGGTGGCGGCTACGGCGGTGGCGGCGGCGGTGGTCGCAGCCCCTACGGCGGCGGTGGCGGTGCAGGCCGCGGCGGCTACGGTGGTGGCGGTGGCACAGGCGGCGGCGGTGGTGGCGGCCGTGGCGGCTACGGCGGCGGCGGTAGTGGTGGTGGCTACGGTGGCGGCGGCGGCGGTGGTCGCGGCGGCGACCGCGGTGGCTACGGCACCAGCGAGCGCAGCTACGGCGGCGACACCGAAGGTGGTGGTCGCGGCGGCTATGGCCGCGGCAACTACGGTGGCGACCGCGGCGACCGCGGCGGCTACTGAAGAGGGCTGCTGAGTACCGGGTCTCGCCCTGAGGGCGGACCCAGTTCACCAGGGGCGGCGGGTGCAAACCCGGCCGCCCTTGCTGTTTTCAGGGCACCAGACCGGGTCGCAGCGGCAGGCTCCGCAAGACGGCGGCCAGGTCTTCAGTAGCGCTCGGGCCGCAGCACGGCGACTTCCCCGAAGTACAGGCCGACGCTGAAGTGCGGGGCGTAGGCCTCCAGCACACGCTGCGCGATCTGGTCGGCCACCGGCTGCTCGCAGATCACCTTGAGCTCGATCGTGCGGTCGGCCTCCCAGTCGCCGTCGCGCACGCCCTCCAGGCCGGCGCCGTGCACCTCGGTCACGGTCCAGAACTGCCCGCCGTGCTGACGCACCTCGCGCACCAGCGGCTTTTCCAATGCGGCCTCGGCCACGATCACCAGCAGGGTGCGGGGATGCTTGTGCAGCTTGGTCATGAGGTCAGCCTCTGGGCCAGTTCGAGATAGAGCGGGATGCCGATCACCAGGTTGAAGGGGAAGGCGATGCCCAGCGCCACGGTGATGGACAGCCCGGCATTGGCCTCGGGCACGGCGATGCGCATGGCCGTGGGCGCGGCGATGTAGCTGGCGCTGGCGGCCAAGGTGGCCATCAGCGCCACCCCGCCCGTGGACAGCCCCAGCGCCAGGCCCACAGCTGCGCCCAGCACGGCCAGCACAGGCGGCACCACCACGCCCACGGCCAGCACCACGACGCCGAAGCGGCGCACCTCGCCCAGGCGCGAGCCGGCCACCAGGCCCAGTTCCAGCAGGAACAGCGCCAGCACGCCTTTGAAGGGCTCCACGAACACCGCGCGCAGCGGCTCGGTGCCGGCCACGCCGGCCACCGCGCCAATGGCCAGCCCGCCCAGCAGCAGCAGCACGCTCTTGCCGAACAGCACGTCATGCGCCAGTTCGCCCCAGCGCCCGGGCCGGGCCCCCAAGCCCGACGGCCGGCCGGCGCGCATGGACCAGCGCGCCAGCAGGATGCCGGCCACGATACCCGGCGCCTCCATCACGGCCACCCACAACGGGGCGTGGGTCTCGTAGGCCACGCCGGCCCGCTGCAGCGCCGCCGTGGCCACCGCAAACGTGACCACGCTGACCGAACCGAAATGCGCGGCCACGCTGGCCGCGTCAGCCGGCTGCAGGCGCAGGGCCCGCAAGGCGGGAAACAGCAGCAGCGGAATCGAAAAGCCCAGCGCCGCGCAGGCCAGCACCTGGGGCGCCAGCACCTCCAGCGGCTGACGGCTGAGCTCCACGCCGCCCTTCAGACCGATGGCCAGCAGCAGATAGATGGACAGGGTCTCGTACAGCGCCTCGGGCAGGCGCAGATCGCTGCGCACCAGCCGGGCGAACACGCCCAGCGCAAAGAAAAGCACTACCGCATCAAAAGCCATGGCGGCATCCTGCCAGCGGCGTGGAAGGCCGGCGCGGGTGGGGACATCACACGGCGGCCGGCGCCATCAGGTCAACGCTCGCCGCGCCGGTGCTTGCGGCCGCGACCGGCAAACAGCCGGTCGAACAGGGGGTCCGGCAGCACCTGCAGCAAGCGCGCGACGATGGCCATCTGCCAGGGGATGACGCGGCGACTGCTGCCGGCCTGGATCGCGCGCCAGGCGCGTTCGGCGAAGGTGTCGGCGTCGAGCAGGAAAGGCATGGGATAGCGGTTGCGCGCCGTCAACGGTGTGGCCACATAGCCCGGCAGCAGGGTCACCACGCGCACGCCATGCGGCCGGCACTCCCCGCGCAGACTCTCGCAATAGGCCACCGCGGCGGCCTTGCTGGCGCAGTAGGCACCATGGCCCGGCATGCCGCGCACCGCCGCCACGCTGGCGATGCCCACCAGGGTGCCGCTGCGGCGCTGGCGCATGGCCGCGAGGAAGGGGTGAAAGGTGGCGGCCAGGCCGATGTTGTTGACCGCCAGGGTGTCGCGCAGGACGTCCAGGTCGGCGCGCTCGGCCGTGTCCATGCCCACGCTGATGCCTGCGTTCGCAATCACCACGTCCGGCAGGCCCATGCGCTCCAGGCACACCTGGGCCGCCGCGCACATCGCGTCCGGGTCGGACACATCGGCGCCCAGCACGCACACGCGCTGCGGGTCCAGGCCCTGGGCGTGCACCCAGGCGTCGATCAGGTCGGTGCGGCGTGCCAGCAAGGCCAGGCGCCAACCGGCGCGCGCATAGCGGGCGGCCAGCGCCTGGCCGATGCCGCTGGACGCGCCGGTGATGAACACCAAAGGAGACGGGTCGGCGACGGGGCTCATGGGGACGGGTGGGGCAAGGTCACGGTCATGTTCACCCTCACGGCCGGGCCACCGCAGCGCCGGCACCGCGCGGCGCAAAAACGCCGCGCGAGGGCCCGGTGAACTCCAGCACGCCGCTGTCTTCGCGGTAGTCCAGGGTGGCGGCCACGAGCGTGTCGTCGCCCAGCTTCACGCGCACGGGCTGCTCGCTGCGCACACGGCGCTCCTTGGGGTACAGCAGCAGATGTTCACCCTCAAGCACCGCGGGCTGGCCGGCGGCCGAGCGGGTCTGGACCCGCGCGCTGCCGATGAGCTGCACCTCGGTGGAGTCGTCATCGGCCAGGGCCCGCTGCGCGGTGGCCACCGTCTCGTTGCCCTCCGGTGAATAGGCCCGAAAGGTGACTCCTTCGATCTCCAGCCGGGCGGCTGCCGGCAGGTGGCGCATCTCCCGGCCCTCGATCTGCACGCGCAGCCGGCCGTCGGCGGCGAAGCGCTGCATCACGAACCCGCTCATGGTGTAGTCGGGCTCCACCCGGGTGGCGGCGGCGGGCCGGGGCTCCAGGGGCCGGGGGGCGTTGCGCACCAGCCACCACGAGCCCACGGCCAGCACCAGCATCAGCAGCAGTGGCAGGGCCGCAGACAGGGCATCGCGCAGCCGGTCCGGCCAGGGCAGCCGGGCGGCCTCGCCGCGCGACCGCTCGGCCACCGGGCCGAGCGAGATCGGCACCTCCGGCAAATCCGGCAGCGTCAGCTCGATCCCGCGTGCGGTCTTCGGGCTCAAGAATGGCTCACTTCGCGTCCAGGGTGCCCAGGTGCTCGTCCAGCAGGCCGACGTAGCGGCCCGCAGCCACCAGCAGCAGGTCGCAGAACTCGCGCGCGGCGCCATGCCCGCCCGCGGCACCGGTGACATGGTGGGCCACGGCGCGCACCTCGATGTGCGCTTGCGCAGGCGCGCAGGCAAAGCCGGCGCGCGTCAGCAGGGGCAGGTCGGGCCAGTCGTCGCCCATGGCCGCCACCTCGGGCCAGTCCAGGCCCAGGCGCTGCAGCACGGCCTGCGCCGCCGCCAGCTTGTCGCCGGCACCGTAGACCGCATGCTCGATGCCCAGATCCGCCACGCGCCGGCGCACCGCCGCAGAGTCTCGCCCGGTGATGACGATGGGCGTGATGCCGGCGCGCGCCAGCAGCTTGATGCCGTGGCCGTCCAGGGTGGCGAATGCCTTCACGGTCTCACCCTGCTCGCCGATGTAGATGCGCCCGTCGGTCAGCACGCCGTCCACATCGAAGATCGCCGCCTTCATGCCGAAATCCGGCCCTTGGGCCTGCAGCAGCAACTCGGGCGGAAAGTTCAGGCGCGGGGTCATGGCGTGGAATGGGTCCGAGGCGATCAGATCACCTTGGCGCGCATCAGGTCGTTGCTGTTGAGCGCCCCTGTGATGCGGCCGGCGTCGTTGACGACGATGACGCTGGTGATGCGGTGCTGCTCCATCAGGCCCGCGGCATCCACCGCCAGGGCGTCCTCGCGCACGAGCTTGGGGTGGGGGTGCATCGCCTGCTGCGCGCTCAGCGACAGCAGGTCGGCGCCGCGCTCGATCAGGCGGCGCAGGTCGCCGTCGGTGAAGATGCCCAGCACCTGGCCGGCGCCATCAGCCACGGCGGTGAAGCCCAGGCCCTTGGCGCTCATCTCCATGAGCATCGTGCTCATGGAGGCCGTGGGTGGCACCACGGGCAGGGCGTCGCCGCTGCGCATCAGGTCGCGCACGTGCATCAGCAGCTTGCGCCCCAGGCTGCCGCCGGGGTGGGAGCGCGCAAAGTCGGCCTCCGCAAAGCCGCGTGCGTCCAGCAGCGCCACCGCCAACGCATCGCCCAGCGCCATCTGCGCCGTGGTGCTGGCGGTGGGGGCGAGGTTCAGCGGACAGGCCTCCTGGTCCACGGCGCTGGACAGCACGATGTCGGCATGGCGGGCCAGGGTGGACTTCGCCTGGCCCGTCATGGCCACCAGCGTGACCGACAGGCGGCGCAGCGCCGGCAGCAGCGCCGAGAGTTCATCGCTTTCGCCGCTGTTGGAGATGGCCAGCACCACGTCGCCGGATGCGACCATGCCCAGGTCCCCGTGGCTGGCCTCGGCCGGGTGGACGAAGAAGGCCGGCGTGCCGGTGGAGGCGAGCGTGGCGGCGATCTTGCGCCCCACATGCCCGCTCTTGCCCATGCCCATGACGATGGTGCGTCCGCCGCAGGCCAGCATGGCCTGCACCGCCTGCACGAAGCCCTCGCCCTGGCGCGCGGCCAGGGCCTGAAGCGCACGCGCCTCGATGTCGAAGGTCTGCGCCGCGAGCGCCAACGCACGCTCGGGGCTGAAGCCCTGGGGGGGCATCGGCACAGAGGGAATGTCGGGCGTGGGGCTGTAGGGCACGGTGGGGCACGGTGGGGCACGCGATCGGGGGACAACGGCAGTGAGCAACCGCCCCCAACCGCCCTCCGATAGGATCGAGCGATTCTATTGAGCGAGCCGGCACGCCCGGCCCGGTTCCTCTGCGGCATGGCCTCCACCCTCGAACTCGTGTTGCTGTACCTCGTCGCTGCGGTGGCGGGCGTAACGCTGTTCCGTTCGCTCAAGCTGCCGCCCATGCTGGGCTACCTGGTGGTGGGCGTGCTGATCGGGCCCAACGCACTGGCACTGGCCAAGGACAGCGAGGGCGTGCGCTACCTGGCGGAGTTCGGG
>JBIKMY010000334.1:0-3078 GCA_044358945.1 Rubrivivax sp. | reverse complement strand
GCCTTGACGCAGGCGCATCAGATCGATTGGCGCTGGGTGCGCGGTCACGCGGGCGATGAAGGCAACGAGCGCGCGGATGCGCTTGCCAACCGTGGTGTGGACGAGGTTCGCGCCAAATGAGTTGATCGGTCATTCAACAGGCGTCAGATCTGGCGCGGGCTGGGCAGTACATTCCCGGAAGTTCATGAGGGGCAATGCAGCACATGGCAGGCAAGAAGATTCACCTCGCGGTCGCCGTCATCGGGCTGGCCTTGATCAGCGGCGGTGCGTGGTGGTACCAGAACAAGGCCCAACCCGCTGGCACTGCATCGCCGGGAGGCACTGACCCTGCCGCAAGGCCGGGTGCTGCCGTTCCGGGCGACAAGGGTGGCCCCCCCGGGACAGGCGGTCCGCGCGGGCCCGGTGGCCCGCCAGCCGTGGAAGTGGCGAAAGTGGAGGTGGCGCGGCTGGAGGACGACTCCCAGGCCGTGGGCTCCCTCAGGGCACGCCAGGGTGTGGTGCTCAAGCCCGAGGTCAGCGGGCGCATCCAGACGCTGTCCTTCGGTGACGGCCAGCGCATCCAGAAGGGCCAATTGATGGTCCAGTTGGACGATACCCTGCAGCAGGCGCAGCTGAAGCAGGCCGAGGCGTCTGCGGCCATCGCGCGTACAAACCTGCAGCGCAGCCGAGAGCTGGCGGCCCAGAATTTCGTGAGCCAGAGCGCCGTGGACCAGAACGCGGCCGCCCTGGAGGTGGCCCAGGCCCAGGTAGCGCTGGCCCAGGCACAGATCAGCCGCATGAAGATTCTGGCGCCGTTCGATGGCATCACGGGTATCCGCTCGGTCAGCGTCGGTGATTACGTCAAGGACGGCGCCGATCTGGTGGTGATCGAGGACGTGTCGTCCCTGTGGGTGGACTTCCGGCTGCCCGAGCGTTACCTCAGCCGGTTGAAGACGGGACAGGCGGTCGAGGTCGTGCTGGACGCCATTCCCGAGCGCAAGTTCAAGGCCCAGGTCGAGGCCATTGACGCGCAACTGGATGCCAATGGGCGTTCTGTGCTGGTGCGGGCTCGCATGGCCAATGGTGACGGGCGTTTGCGTGGCGGCATGTTCGCCCGGGTGCGGGCGGTGTTCGATGTCCGTGCCAAGGCGCTGACCGTGCCCGAGGAAGCCCTTGTACCGCTGGGCAACCGTCAGGTGGTCTTCAAGGTGGTTGACGGCCCGTCCGGCGGCAAGGTGGCGCAGCGCGCTGACGTCAAGATCGGCATGCGTGTGCCAGGCAAGGTGGAGATCCTCGACGGTCTGGCCGCGGGCGACGTGGTCGTCGTAGCGGGTCAATCGCGCCTCATGCGCGGGGAGAACCTGGCCGTGCGGGTGGTGGACCTCAACCGTCCGCGTGGCCCGGGGGGGCCAGGGGGTGGGCGACCGGGTTCTGCGGCCAGTGCTCCTTCCAGCGGCTCAAGCGGCGCCGCGTCCCGGCCCGTCGGTCCGCCCAGCAAGCCCTGATCGGACGAAAGGCTGCGCCCATGACCTTGTCTGAGATCTCCATCCGGCGTCCCGTCTTTGCCACGGTGATGTCGATGATGCTCGTCCTGCTGGGCGTGGTGTCCTTTTCCAAGCTCTCGGTACGCGAGTACCCGCGCATTGACGAGCCCGTGGTCACCGTGAACACCCGGTTGCTGGGAGCTTCGTCAGAAGTGATCGAATCCCAGGTCACCAAGCCTCTGGAGGACTCGATCGCCGGCATCGATGGCATCGATATCCTGACCTCCATTTCCAGAGCCGAGCGAAGCCAGATCACGGCGCGATTCAAGCTCAGCAAGGATCCGGACTCTGCCGCAGCCGATGTGCGAGACCGCGTCTCGCGGGTGCGCGGACGCTTGCCCGCCAGCATCGAAGAACCCATCATCGCCAAGGTGGAGGCGGATGCCTTTCCGGTGATCTGGCTCGCCTTCACCAGCGAGAACCGCTCTCCGCTGGAGATCACCGACCTCATCAATCGCATCGTCAAGCCCCGGTTGCAGACCATCCCGGGCGTGGCCGATGTGCAGATCAACGGCGAGCGCAAGTTCGCCATGCGCATCTGGCTGGACCAGGACCGTTTGGCCGCCTACCGCCTGACGGTGCAGGACGTCGAGGATGCCCTGCGGCGCCAGAACCTTGAGGTGCCGGCGGGACGCATCGAGAGTCAGCAGCGCGAGTTCAACGTCACGGCGCGAACGGATCTGAACACCGAGCGCCAGTTTGGCGATATCGCGTTGAAGGTGGCCTCCGGGCATACGGTTCGCCTGCGCGACGTGGCCAGGATCGAGCAGGGTCCCGCCGATGAGCGTTCCATCGTCCGCCTGAACGGCCTGTCAGCGGTATCCGCAGGCGTGATCCGCAACGCCACGGCCAACCCGCTCACCATTTCCGCCGGCGTGCGGGAGGCCATGCCCCTCATCCAGCAGGACCTGCCGCCGGGTGTCACCTTCCTCATCGCCAACGACAACTCGGTGTTCATTGACCGCTCGATCAAGTCGGTCTACCAGACCACGGCCGAAGCGGTGGCGCTGGTGGCCTTGGTCGTCTTCCTGTTCCTGCGCACGCTGCGGGCCTCGATCATCCCGCTGATCACCATTCCCGTCAGCTTGATTGGCGTGTTTTCGCTCATGGCGCTGGCCGGGTTCAGCGTCAATACCCTGACCTTGCTTTCGCTGGTGCTGGCCATCGGCCTGGTGGTGGACGACTCCATCGTGGTGCTGGAGAACATCTTCCGCCACATCGAGGAAGGCCTGACGCCCTTCAAGGCGGCCCTGAAGGGGGCGCGAGAGATCGCCTTTGCCGTGGTGGCCATGACGCTCACCCTGGCGGCCGTGTTTGCGCCTCTGGCCTTCACGCCGGGACGAACCGGCCGGCTGTTTGTGGAGTTCGCCCTGACCTTGGCCGGTGCGGTGATCGTTTCGGGCTTCGTGGCCCTGACGCTCACGCCCATGATGTGCAGCAAGCTGCTGAAGCACCAGCCGAATCCCTCGTGGTTCGACCGGGGCATGGAGCGGGTCCTGGTGGGCATGACGAATGGCTACGCCGACATGCTGCGCTGGGTGCTGGGCCAGCGCTG
>JBIKMY010000333.1:0-3097 GCA_044358945.1 Rubrivivax sp. | reverse complement strand
GCCCACCAGCAGCACCCGGAATGCGCCGATGCGGTCCGCGAAGACGCCGGCCACGGGCGCCGCCAGGCCCCAGCCCAGGTTCTGGATGGCGATCGCCAGGGCGAAGGCCTCGCGGGACCAGCCGCGCTCCATGGTGATGGGCTGCAGCCACAAGCCGAAGCCGTGGCGAATGCCCATAGACAGCGTCAAGATCAACGCGCCGCAAAGCAGCACCTGGCCCATGGACAGCTGCGCTGGCGGTCCGCCAGGCGTGCCCGCAGCGTCGGGCGAAGGAGAAGCAGTCATGCCGGCATTGTCGAGGAGAATCCGCGCCCATGCCGACTGCCAAGACTGCCAAGACTGCCACTTACGCTGAAAGCTCCATCCGGGTGCTCAAGGGCCTGGAGCCTGTCAAGCAACGCCCGGGCATGTACACCCGCACCGACAACCCGCTGCACATCGTGCAGGAGGTGATCGACAACGCGGCTGATGAAGCGCTGGCCGGCTTCGGCAAGCGCATTGCGCTCACGATGCATGCCGACGGCTCGGTGAGCGTGGAAGACGACGGACGCGGCATCCCCTTCGGCCTGCACCCGGAGGAGGGTGTGCCGGTGGTGGAGATCGTCTTCACCCGGCTGCATGCGGGTGGCAAGTTCGACAAGGGTTCGGGCGGCGCCTACAGCTTCTCCGGCGGTCTGCACGGCGTGGGCGTGAGCGTGACCAACGCACTGGCCCGGCGCTTGCAGGTCACGGTCTGCCGCGACGGCCAGGTGGCCACGCTGGCCTTCAGCGGCGGCGATGTCATCGAGTCGCTGGTGGTGCGCGAACGCACCGGGTCTGACCGCCGCCAGGGCACCACGGTGCGTGTCTGGCCGGATGCGAAGTACTTCGAGGGTGCGGACCTGCCTCGCCAGGAACTCGTGCACTTGCTGCGCAGCAAGGCCGTGCTGATGCCGGGCGTGACCGTCACGCTGACGGTGGAGAAGGCGGCCGCGAAGGATGCGCAGAACCCGCCGAACCCCCGAGACGTCGAGACGCAGACCTGGCTCTACAAAGGTGGCCTGCGCGACTACCTCACGCAAGGCCTGGCCGCAGACCCGATCATTCCGCTGTTCGAAGGCGAGCAGTACGCCAGCGGCGCCGAATCCGACAACGTGGCAGAGGGCGAGGGCGCGGCCTGGTGCGTGGCCTTTACCGACGACGGCCACACGCTGCGCGAGAGCTACGTCAACCTCATTCCCACGGTGGCCGGCGGCACGCACGAGTCCGGGCTGAAGGACGGCTTCTTCCAGGCGGTCAAGGGCTTCATCGAGCTGCACTCGCTCATGCCCAAGGGCGTGAAGCTGATGCCCGAGGACGTGTTCTCGCGCGCCAGTTTTGTGCTCTCTGCCAAGGTGCTGGATCCGCAATTCCAGGGCCAGATCAAGGAGCGGCTGAACAGCCGTGACGCGCTGAGGTTGGTGTCCAACTACGTCAAGCCGGCGCTGGAGCTGTGGTTGAACCAGCATGTGGAGCATGGCAAAAAGCTGGCCGAGCTGGTCATCCGCCAGGCGCAGACGCGCCAGCGCGCAGGCCAGAAGGTGGAAAAGCGCAAGGGCTCGGGTGTGGCGGTGCTACCAGGAAAACTCACCGACTGCGAGAGCCGCGACACCACGCTCAACGAGGTGTTCCTGGTGGAGGGCGACTCCGCCGGCGGCAGCGCCAAGATGGGCCGCGACAAGGAGACGCAGGCCATCCTGCCCCTGCGCGGCAAGGTGCTCAACGCCTGGGAGGTGGAGCGCGACCGTCTGTTCGCCAACACCGAGATCCACGACATCGCCGTGGCGGTGGGGGTGGACCCGCACGGCCCTGGCGACGAGCCTGACTTCTCTGGCCTGCGCTACGGCAAGGTCTGCATCCTGAGCGACGCCGATGTGGACGGCTCGCACATCCAGGTGCTGTTGCTCACGCTCTTCTTCCGCCACTTCCCCAAGCTGATCGAGCGCGGGCATGTGTACGTGGCCAAGCCGCCGCTGTTCCGCGTGGACGCGCCGGCGCGTGGGCGCAAGCCCCTAGCCAAGATCTATGCCCTGGACGAGGGTGAACTGCAGGCCACGCTGGACAAGCTGCGCAAGGAGGGGCTGCGCGAGGGTGCCTGGAGCATCAGCCGCTTCAAGGGCCTGGGCGAGATGAGTGCCGAGCAGTTGTGGGAGACCACGCTGAACCCCGAGACGCGGCGCCTGCTGCAGGTGGGCTTCGGGGCGTCTGGCGTGGCTGCGGTGACGCAGAGCCTGACCCGCCTGATGGGCAAGGGTGAAGCGGCGGCCCGGCGCGAGCTGATGGAACTGCACGGCGACAGCGTCGAGGTGGACGTGTAGTGACGGCCCCCCGCATCCATCTGCGCCCGACCATGCTGTCGGACCTGGACTTTGTGGCCTCGGTGGAAGCCGACCCCACCAACCTGCCCTTCATCACGCCCTGGGACCGCACCCAGCACGAAGGTGCGGTTCGCTTTCCGGACTTCCGCCACTTCATCGTCGAGGCTGGGCCAGCCTACGAGCGCGCCGGCTTTGTCATCCTGCAGGGCTGCCGCAATCCGCACGGCAGCGTGGAACTCAAACGCCTGGTGCTGCAGGCCAAGGGGCAGGGCATCGGTCGGTCTTGCGTCCGGCAACTCAAGGCCCTGGCCTTCAAGGACTTGAAGGCCCACCGCTTCTGGCTGGATGTCAAGGGACTGAACACCCGGGCGCAGGCTCTGTACGCCACAGAAGGTTTTGTTGAGGAAGGCCGGCTTCGCGAGAGCGTGCGCGTGACGGTGGACGGCGCCGATGGCTACGATTGCCTGATCGTGATGAGCATGCTGGACCGCGAGTACCAGGCCCGCAAGGCTTTGGGGCAGGAGCAGGGGTGAACTCGCTTTACGGCGCCTGGTTCGGGCTGCAGCGCGAGCCGTTTTCCATCGCGCCGGACCCGCGCACGCTGTTCATGAGCGAGCGCCACCGCGAGGCCCTGGCCCACCTGCTGTACGGCGTGCAGGGTGGGGGCGGCTTCGTGCTGCTGACGGGTGAGATCGGCGCGGGCAAGACCACGGTCAGCCGCTGCTTCCTGCAGCAGGTGCCTGACGGTTGCCGGGTGGCCT
>JBIKMY010000332.1:0-3099 GCA_044358945.1 Rubrivivax sp. | reverse complement strand
GCTGGGCTGCACGTAGGCCGCCTTCCAGGGCTCCGGGCCCAGCGCGCGCAGGAACGTGGCCGTGTGGCTGGTGCCGGCGCCCACTTCCATGTCGTAGGGCTGCAGCAGCGCGCAGCCCTGCGCGTCCCAATAGGACTGCAGTTTCAGGATGATTTGCTGGAAGGTCAGCATGGCAGCAGCCGGTGGCAAGCCCTTGCAGGGCCTGGAGGTTGGCGAAAACCCTTAATTTTAGGGTCACCCGTGGCTTGCAGGGATGAGCCCGCGCCGGACCGCGGCGGCGAGCGCCAGCACCATCAGCGCCAGGCCGAACAAGGGCCACAAACCCCACCGGCCGGCCCACCAGGCAAACGGCGTGGACCCCACGCGGCCCTCATAGGCCCCTTCCAGCACCCCGCGCACAAACGGCTCCAGACGGTGCGTAACCCGGCCGCGGTGGTCGATGATGGCGGTCACGCCTGTGTTGGTGGCTCGCAGCATGGGCCGCTGCAGCTCCAGCGAGCGCATGCGCGAGATGTTCAGGTGCTGCGGCAAGGCGATGCTGTCGCCAAACCAGCCGATGTTGCTAAGGTTGACCAGCACGGTGGGCGCGCGCGAGGGATCACGAAAGCGTACGGCGAGCTCCTCGCCAAACAGGTCTTCGTAACAGATGTTGGGCGCGGCGCGCTGGGTGCCCGCCTGCAGCGATGGGGCGTCCAACGGCCCGCGCGAGAAGTCGCCCAGCGGAATGTTCATGAGGTTGGTGAACCAGCGAAACCCGGTGGGAATGAATTCGCCAAACGGCACCAGATGGACCTTGTCGTACCGGTAGGTGGCCGCGGCAGCGGACTTCACGCCCGGCAAGGCCGGGAGGGCCGCCTCCCCGGGCGCGTGCAAGCCCACGGCCGAGTTGGTATAGCCGTGGTCGAAGTTGCCCAAGGGCATGCCCACCAGACCCACCTGGGTGGAGTTCGCGAAGCGCTCCACCACACCCGTCCACCAGCCCGGGGCCAGCTCCGCCAATTGAAATGGCAACATCGGAATGGCCGTCTCAGGCGCCACCACCAGCTGCCCCTGGGCCTGCGTCAGCGCCTGCGCGAGCCAGGCGAGGTTCTGGGGCAGACGCTCTCCCGAGAACTTTTCGTCCTGCGGCACCGAGGTCTGCAGCAAGGTGACCGTCTGCGTGCCCGCGCTTCGGGTGAACTCCGGCACCCCGGTCAGGCCGGACACCACGAACGCGCCCACCGCAGCCGTCACGAGCAGGAACGTCCGCGTCTTGTGCAGCTGCAGCATCGGCCACGCCAGCCCCAGACAGGCACCGGTCCAGGCCATCACAGCCCCCAGGCCGTACACGCCCACCCAGGGCGCAAGCACCGCCAGGGGGCTGTCGATCTGGGTGTAGCCACTGGCCGCCCAGGGAAAGCCCGTGAAGATCACCGCGCGCGCCCACTCGGCCAGCAACCAGCAGGCCGCAAAGGTCAGAGCGTCCAAGCCCGGGCGGCCCGTGCGCAGGCGGGCCCAGGCCGCGCAGGCCAGCGCCAGGTACAGCGACAGCGACAGCGACAGCACCAGCACGGCAGACGCGGCCAGGCCGGCCGGCAGCCCCCCGTAACGGTGCATGCTGATGAACAGCCACCACACGGCGGCCAGGAGCCAGGCCGTGCCAAAGACCAGGCCCGAAACGGCGGCGCGGCGCGGCGAGGCCGTGCGCAGTTGGGCCACCAGCACAGCCACGGCCAGCGGCGCCAGCCACCAGAGCCCCGTGTGCACGCACGCCAGGGTCTGCGCCGCGCCCAGGGCGGCCACCGCCAGCAGGCCGCCCAGGCGACGCATACGAGACATCAGGCCGGCGGCGCAGCGGGCGGGCCGCCCGGCTCGGCAGCCCTTGCATCCTCGGTGGAAGCGGTCACCCGCGACACCTTGAACCAGCGCACCGCCCCGCCCCGGGTCAACATGACGGAAAAGCTCAGGCCCTGCACCTGCACGGCCTCGCCCCGGCGCGGCACACGCCCCAACTGGTCGGCCACCAGCCCACCGATGGTGTCGAACTCCTCCACCGGCAGATGCACGCCAAAGGCCTCGTTGACGGCCGACACATCGGCGTCGCCGGCCACGCGGTGCGCGCCGTCGGCCAGGGTGACGATGCCGCTGTGGGCGTCCTGCTCGTCGAATTCGTCCTCGATCTCGCCGACGATCTCTTCCAGCACGTCCTCAATGGTGATGAGCCCGGCGGTGCTGCCAAACTCGTCGATCACGATGGCCAGGTGGTTGCGGTTGGAGCGGAAGTCGCGCAGCAACTCGTTCAGGCCCTTGCTTTCGGGCACGAACACCGCCGGGCGCAGCAGGGTGCGCAGGCTGAGCTCCGGCGCCCGCTGGACCTTCAGCAGATCCTTGGCCAGCAGGATGCCGATGATGTTGTCGCGCTCGCCATCGTGCACGGGAAAGCGCGAATGCCCTGTCTCGATCACCAGACCCAGCAGTTCGTCGTAGGGTGCATTGATGTCCAGCAGATCCATCCGGGGCGCGGCCACCATCACGTCACCTGCGGTCATGTCCGCCATGCGGATCACACCTTCGAGCATGGCGCGGGATTCCGGGCCAATCAACTCGCGCTCTTCGGCGTCGGCCAGGGACTCGATCAACTCGTCTCGGGAGTCGGGGCCAGGGGAGATGAACTCCACCAGTCGGTCCAGGATGCTGCGCTTGTCTGCGGGCTTGTCCGCCGGACGCGGGTTCGACGCGCGGGCGGACCGTCCGGAATGAGGTTCTGACACGACGGTGCCGGAAGTGACGACAAGCGGGAGAATACCGCACCGCCAATCAGGTGTGACGGCCCGACCGTCACGCCCCTTGACGGCCGGTGACGGTTGAACGACAGTGCGCCGCCCCCAGCTTCCCCCTTCCAAGACTTGACTGCACACAACGCCATGTCCCTGATTCCCGCCACCATCCTCACCGGCTTTCTGGGTGCCGGCAAGACCACGCTGCTCAAGCGGGTGCTGACCGAAGCCCACGGGCAGAAGATCGCCGTGATCGAAAACGAGTTCGGCGAGGAAAACATCGACAACGACATCCTGTCGGTCAACACCGAGGAGCAGATCATCCAGATGAGCAACGGCTGCG
>JBIKMY010000331.1:0-3100 GCA_044358945.1 Rubrivivax sp. | reverse complement strand
TTGCGCATCCACGGCCAGGACGACTACCGCCGAACACTGGGTACCGTCAGCGTGGCCGGCGTGAACCTCAACGCCGCCCTGGTGGCACAGGGCCACGCCTGGGCGTGGCGCGATACCCGTGGGCGCAGCCCATACCTGAAACAGGAGGCCTCGGCGCGTTCGGCCCGACTCGGCGCCCATGCCGACCTCGCGGCCGAGGCGCCCTGGGACTTTCGGCGCCGCCATGGGCGGTGTCGAGGGTGAGCCGCGCGGGCTCCCGGGCCCTGGCGGCTTAGCGCTGCAGAGCGCTGACGGCTGGCGCCCTCACCGCCAGCGCAGCACTGTCCACCCTCGTTCGGCAGCCAGGGCGGCCAGGCGCGGGTCGGGGTCCACGGCCACGGCGCGGCGGGTGGCTGACAGCAGCGGGGCGTCGTTCATCGAATCGCTGTAAGCGATGCTGTCCAGCGCGTCCAGAGCGGTGCCCCTCTCGGCGAGCCAGGCTTGCAGCCGGGCGACCTTGCCCTCGCGCATGTTGGGCGTGCCAGCCACGCGGCCGGTGAAGCAGCCGTCAGTGCCCACCTCGCATTCGGTGGCGATCAGGTGTTCGATGCACAGGTGCTGCGCCGTCAGCTCGGTGATGACGCGGTTCGTGGCCGTGGTCAGCACCACGGTGTGGCCGGCGTCTTGATGGTGGCGGACTTGGTCACGCGCCGCTGGCGGGATGCGTGGCACGATCTCCTCGACAAGAAAGCGCTGGCGCAGCGGCTGCCACTGCGCGAGCGTGCGCCCGGCCAGGGTGCCGACGTAGAACCCGCAGAACTCGGCCACGCTCACGGTGCCGGCCTTGTAGCCGGCCTCCATGGCGGCGTTGTGCGGCTCGAAGGTGGCGCGCCCAAGCACGCCCTCGCGCATCAGCCACTCGCACCACAGCACATCGCTGTCACCCGACAGCAGGGTGTGGTCGAGGTCGAAGAGGGCCAGCGTATTCGTCACGCCCTCACCCCGGCTGCCGCAGGTGCCAGGCCTTGGGCCGCGTAAAGGTCTGGATGCCGTAGGTGGACAGGGTCAGGCCGATGCCGGAGTCGCCCACGCCGCTCCAGGGCAGGCGCGGGCTCACGCGGTCGCAGCAGTTCCAGTAGACGGTGCCGGCGTTCACGCGGGCCAGCAGGGCGCGGGCGGCGGCTTCATCCTTCGAGTACACGCCGGCCGTGAGCCCGTAGCGCGTGTCGTTCATCAGCGCCACGGCCTCGTCGTCCGAGGCCACTTTCTGGATGCCGACGATGGGGCCGAAGCTTTCCTCGCGCATGACGTCCATGGTGTGGTCGCAGCCGCTCAACACGGTGGGCTCGAAGCCCCAGCCCGGGCCAGGGGTGCGATGCCCGCCTGTGCGAAGTTGCGCGCCCTTGGCCACGGCATCGGCCACCTGGGCCTGCAGCACGCCAATCTGCGGCTCACGCGTGATGGCACCCAGGTAGGTGCCGGCATCCATCGGGTCGCCGCCCTTCATGCCCTGCACGGTGCGCACGAAGTGCTCGACGAAGGCGTCGTGCACGGCCTCGTGCACGTAGATGCGCTCCACCGAGCAGCAGCCCTGGCCGGTGTTGTACATGGCCCCGTCGGCCAGGCTCTCGGCCGCGGCCTTCACGTCCACATCGGCGCGTACGTACATCGGGTCCTTGCCGCCCAGTTCCAGCTGCACCTTCACCAGCCGCGTGGCCAAGGCGGCTGCGATGCGCTGGCCTGTGGCATGGCTGCCGGTGAAGAACAGGCCGTCGATGCGTTGGTCCAAGAGCGCGGCGCCCACCGCGCCAGCGCCCACCAGGCACTGCATCACATCGGCCGGCACGCCGGATTCGTGCAGCAGCCTCGTGATCGCCAAGCCTGTCAGCGCCGCATGCTCGCTGGGCTTGAAGAGCACGGCGTTACCCGTCAGCAGGGCCGGCACGATGACGTTGCAGCCCACGAACCAGGGGTAGTTCCAGGCCGAAATGTTGGCTACCACGCCCAGCGGCGCGTGCGAGATCTGCTCGTGCATGCCCCCGCCGTCGAAGACATGTTCGTCGCGCACGGCGCCCTCGGCCTGCTCGACGAAGAAGTCCAGCCGCGGCAGCAGGCCGTTGAGCTCGTTGCGCGACAGGCTGATGGGCTTGCCGGTCTCGCGCGTCATGGTCGCCGCCAGGTCGTCCAGCTGGACCACCACGGCCGCACGAAAGCGCGTGATGCACGCCAGCCGCTCGGCCATGGGCAGCGCAGCCCAGGCGGGCTGGGCCGCGCGCGCAGCGGTGGCCCTGGCCGCGACCGAGGCGGCATCGTCGGCGGCGATCTCGTCGATCACCGAGCCGGTGGCGGGGTTATGGATCTTCAGGGTGGGCTTCAAGGTCGGCATTCGGAAGTCGTGGAAAAGAGGGGGATCAAGCCTTGCGGTCGCGCACCGCGCGGCAGGCGTCCAGGAAGTCATTGAGCATGGCCGAATCGTCGAAGTGCTCGGGGTGGCCTGCCTGGTGGAACTCGGGGTGCCACTGCACCGCGGCCACATACGAACCTTCGGTGCGGCGGATGGCTTCCACGGTGCCGTCCAGCGGGCAGCGGGCTTCCACCACGAAGCCGGGCGCCAGGTCTTTCACGCCCTGGTGGTGGATGCTGTTGGCGCTGGCCCGTGTCACGCCCGGGTAGAGCTGCGCCAGCCGCGTGCCGGGCACGATTTCGATGGGGTGGTAGTGCTTCTCGTAGCGCTGCAGCGCCCGGTGGTCGAAGGCGCCGGGCCGCTGAGAGATGATGTCTTGCCACAGGGAGCCACCGTGCAGCACGTTGATGAGCTGAAAACCGCGGCAGATGCCAAACACGGGCTTGCCGGCGTTCTCGAACGCGCGGATGAGCTCCATCTCGTAGGCGTCGCGCACCGGGTCTCCGGCCCAGGCCGGGTCCAACGGCTGCTCGCCGTAGGCCGTCGGTGCGATGTCGTTGCCGCCCTGCAGCACCAGGCCGTCCAGCGCCTGGGCGTAGTCGTCCAGGTTCAGGTCGGTGCGCTCGACGATGCTGTCGCGTGTGACGGCCGGCACCATCACCGCCATGGCGTGACCCGACAGCACCCAATGCGCCACCGACTGCTCCAGAAAGTGCA
>JBIKMY010000330.1:0-3104 GCA_044358945.1 Rubrivivax sp. | reverse complement strand
CCACGAAGCGCATGTGCATCGTGGCCTTGGCCGTGTGCGGGATGGCGTTGACGGGGAAGTCGGGGTTGCCGGTGCGATAGGCCAGCACCTCCAGCGTGTTCCAGGCGATCACGCGCTCGGCCGGCGTCAGCCCGGGCTCGCCCCAATCGGGGTCGACTACGGGGTCTCCCGGGTCACCGCCAAACACCAGGCCTTGGAGTGCGGCGCGAACATTGGCAGGGATGGGCGGCGGGCGCAAGGCCTCCACCAGGATGCGGCCGCGCCCGTCCACCAGGCTGGCGATGGCGTTGGCCAGCACCACGCCGGGGTTGCGCAGCAGGCCGCCCCAGTTGCCCGAGTGGTGGCCGCCTTCGCGGCAGGTCAGGCTCAAATCGAAGTTGGCCACCCCCCGCGAGCCGAGAAACAGCGTGGGCCGGTCGCGCTTCATGCGCGGGCCGTCGCTGGCGATCAGCACGTCGGCTGCCAGGGCCTCTTGCTGCGCGGTGCAGAAGGCGGCCAGGCCGGGCGAACCCGTCTCCTCGCCCGTCTCGATGAGCCACTTGACGTTGAAGCCCAGGCCCTGGCCGGCGGCTTGCCGCACGGCCAGGGCCTGGGCCAGCGCGGCGATGTTGATGCTGTGCTGGCCCTTGTTGTCGGCCGTGCCGCGCCCGTACAAGCGCTCGCCATCGGCCGCCACTGTCCAGGGGCCGGCGCCTTTGGTCCAGGACTTGTCCTGTCCGCGGATCACGTCGCCGTGGCCGTACACCAGCACGGTGGGCAGCGCGTCGGACTCCATGCGCTGCGCCACCAGCAGCGGGCCGTAGGGCGGCTCGGGGTTGGGGTGCACCTGGCTGGTGAAGCCCAGCGCCGCCAGGCTGGGGGCGATTTCGCCTTCCAGGTAGGCGCTCAACGCAGGGCCCGAGGCCGGGTCCTGACTTTCGGTGCGGATGGCCACGCGCCGCGCCAGGTCCGCTACGAAGGCGCCGCTGTCGAAGTGCTGGCCGGCAGCGGCCACGGCGGCGGCGCGTCCGTTCGCCTGTGTGGTGGCAGAAAGGGTCATCAGCGCGCGTTCAGTCCGCAGACTTGCCCAGCAGCGTGAAATGCTCCACCACCGGCGGCTGGGCGAAGAAGGGCCCGACGATCGCGCGCCACTCGGGGAACAGCGGGCCTTGGCGGAAGCCCACGGTATGGTCTTCCAGGGTGTCCCAGAAGATCATGAGCAGGTAGCGCTCGGGGCTTTCCACGCCCTTGTTCACCTTCCAGCCCTGAAAGCCCTTGGCGCGGTTGGCCACGGTGGTCAGGCCGCGCTGGATGGCCTCGTCAAAGGCGGCCTGCTGGCCGGGGTGGATGCGGATGTCGGCGAGTTCGAGAATCATGCGGGTCCTAGGTTGAAAGAGGGGTCAGGTGGGGTGTCGCGGCCTGGCGGCGCAGCACCACGGGCCGCCCACCATGGCGGCGCTTGCTCATCCAGGCCGCCAGTGCGGAGTCGAGGTAGTCGGCATGGCCGGGGAACCAGCGCGCCAGTTCGTCAGCAAAGGAGCGCACCACGTCACAGCGCCCGAACGCCGCGTGCAACGACTGCACCTCCTGCAGCGACTGCAGCACCGCGGCGTGCTCCTTCTGGTGGCAGTCGCGAGGGGGGAACCCGGTTTCCTCCATCCAGGCGTCCTCGGTGCCGAAGTGCCGCCGTGCGTGCGCCTCGAAGGCGGTCAGGTGCCGGCCCAATTCTTCATCGGGAGAACTCTGTAGCCGCCCGACCAACTCCACGAACTCCCGATGCTCGACATCCATCTCGGGGTAGCCGAGCAGGAGGGCGTCGCTCCAGGGCAGCGATGGATCAGGGATCTTGGTCACGGGCAGGCTGTAACTGAAGGAGCGACTCTGGAGGGTGCAGTGTTGGGACGGTGCGGGCGATTGCTCATTCAGGCTGGGGCCGTCACCGGGCCAGCGCGCGTGAGATCGCCGCGACCTGCCAGCAGCCCATCAATCGAGATGTCTTCGTCCAGCGCCTCCCAGTGAATGCCGCGAGGGCTCAGCTCGAACTGGGCGCGCTCCTCGGGCGTAGCGGCCAACAGCCGTGGGAACCACGCCAGTGGCACCGCTATCACGCGACCGTCAGCGAGGTGAACCCACATGCTGTCGTCGTCGAAGTGCACCCCCTTAGCCGAAGTAGTCATGCCAAGCCCTTTCGATCAGCGCACGATTGTCTTGTGCCACCTTCACCAGTTCTCGCAGCGTGGCCGCGTCAAAGCCGAAGCTGTCGGCCACCCGAACCTGCGGAGTAAGCCAAATCTTGGCCTCACTCTCGCCAGCCCGAACATGCACATGCACCGGCTCCCGCGGGCTGCCTTCATTCGAGTAGAAGAAGAACCGGAACCCTTTGTAGCGGAAGACCAAAGGCATGTGTTGACGCCCTCATGGGGCCTTGTCGAATGTCAGCCCTGGCTCACATCCTGCAGCCACGCCCCGGATCGGCCAGGGCCTTGACGGCCACGCCGGTGACGACGTTGTAGTTGCCCTTGACCTCTCGGATGTAGAAGTCCTGCGTGGGGTTGTGCTGGGCGCTCAAAGTGAACTTGCCGCGCGGGCTGTCGATCTGGGCCTTCTTCATGGCGGCGATCAGGGCGTCGCGCTTCTTGTCGTCGCCATTCACGGCCTTCAGGCCGGCGGCCAGCATCTGGGCGGCGTCGTAGCCCTGCAGGGCGTAAACGTCGGGGTTGGCCTTGTAGGTGACGGCGAACTTGTTGCGGAAGGCATTGTTGCGCGGGGTCTCGATGTTGTCGCCGTAGTGCAGCGCAGTGATCAGGCCCTGGGCCGAGGCGCCCTGCGCCTCCAGCGTGCCGTCGGTCAGGAAGCCCGAGCCCACCAGCGGGATGGTGCGGCGCAGGCCGGCAGCGTCATAGTCCTTCACGAACTTGACGGCGCCACCCCCGGCGAAGAAGGCGAACACGACGTCGGGCTTCTGCGCCGCGATCTCGGTCAGCAGGGCCTGGAACTCGACGTTGGGGAAGGGCAGGTTCAAGTCTTTCATGACCTTGCCGCCGCCCTTCTCGAAGGCCTCGGTGAAGCCCTTGACGGTCTCGGAGCCCGCGGCGTAGTTCCAGGTGATGGTCATGGCGCGCTTG
>JBIKMY010000328.1:0-3109 GCA_044358945.1 Rubrivivax sp. | reverse complement strand
GTGCGTGGCCAGCTCCTGCGCCACCCACTCACGCAGCGGGCCGAAGCCCTCGCTGGCGGCGTACTGCAGCGCCTCACGCGGGGTGTCGCGCAGCACGGCCGCTGAAGCGTCACGCATGGCCTGCACCGGGAAGGTGTCGGCCGAGGGCAGGCCGCCAGCCAGGCTGATGATGCCCGGGCGCTCGGTGATCTTCAGGATCTCGCGGATCGTGGAGGGGTTCAGCCGTTCGGCACGGCGGGCCAGGGTCCAGGGCATGGGCAGGGGCGGTCAAGCGGTGGCGGGCCCAGCATCCTAGGACGATTCCAAGGCGCAGGGCGCGGGCCCGGATCCCGCCATGCACAAATGCATGCCTGTCAAGCGACAGCGGGTCTGGACCGGCCCCGGTACCTGGGCCGACGATGCACCCCACACCCCCACCCACTGCGATCTCTCTCAGGAGCCTGCCATGCCCTCCACCTCTGCCCGGCACACGACATCGACGAACGAAGGCGCCGCCGTGCGCCCGCGCCGCAACTTCATCCGCCTGCTGGGCGGTGGCGTGGTGCTGGCCGCCAGCGGGGCCGGCGCGGGCTGTGCATCGTCCTTTCCGCAGGCAGCCCTGCAGCCCTGGCGTACCCCCGAAGCGCAGACCGACACGCGCCGCTACATGCTGGCGCATGCCCTGCTGGCGCCCAACCCGCACAACCGCCAGCCCTGGATCGCCGACCTGGGCGAGCCCGGGCTGATCCACCTCATCTGCGACGGCGAGCGCTTGCTGCCCGAGACCGACCCGTTTGGCCGTCAGATCCTCATCGGCTGCGGGGCCTTCATCGAGCTGGCGGTGATCGCCGCGGCGCAGCGCGGCGTGACCGTGCAGGTGCGCCTGCTGCCGGACGGCGCTCCAGCGGCCACGGCCCTGCCCAAGGGCACGCGGGTGGCCACCCTGGCGCTGGGCGCACCCGGCAGCGCCAGCGCAGACCCGCTGTACCCGCAGATCGTGCGGCGTCACACGAACAAGAGCGCCTACGACAACGCTCGCGCGCTGCCCGAAGGCCTGGTCGCGGCCTGGCAGACCACCGCCCGCGCCTTCGGCATTCAGGCCGGCGTCATCACCGGGGACGCAGCCATGGCGCCCATCCGCCGCATCACCCGCGAAGCCTATGAGATCGAAGCCGTGACTCCGGCCACCTGGCTGGAATCGGCGCGCCTCATGCGCATCGGGCCCGAGGCCATCGCCACGCACCGTGACGGCATCAGTCTGAACAGCCCCATGGTCCGGGCGCTGCACGCTGTCGGGTTGTTCGATCCCATGGAAGTGCCGCAACGCGGCAAGAGCACCCTGCAACGCGTGATGGACCGCTGGGCGCCCTTCGAGACCGGCAGCGGCTACCTGTGGCTGGGCTCTTCAGGCAATGACCGCGCGACGCAGGTCGCCAGCGGGCGCGCCTACGTACGCATGCACCTGCAGGCCACGGCCGCCGGCGCGGACATGCACCCGCTGTCGCAGGCGCTGCAGGAGTTCCCGGAAATGCGCGGCCCTTACGCAGCCATCCACCGTGCGGTGGGCCTGGACCCCCGCACTTCCACACTGCAGATGCTGTCGCGCGTGGGCGTGGCAGCGGCGCCCGATAACCCCTCGCCGCGTCGCGATCTCGGCACCCTCATCCGCGCTTGAACCCAGCGGCCCCGAGACCGCCATGGGTAACGGGCGGGGCGCCCGGCTTCTGAGCGAGACTGGGGCGATGCCCCGCCCTGCGCGCCCCGAAAACGACCTGATGCCTGGCGTCGCCCGCCCCGCAGGGCCGCACCTGCAGGACTGGAACTTGCTGCGCTCCTTCATCGCTGTGCACGAGACCGGCACGCTGACCGAAGCAGCGCGACGCCTGGGCACCACGCAGCCCAGCGTGGGCCGGCACCTGCGCGAGCTGGAGGGGGCGCTGGGCGAGATCCTCTTCGTGCGCCTGCCCGGACGGCTCAAGCCCACCGAGCGGGCGCAGGCGTTGTACGCGAGCGTGGCCCCCATGAAGACAGCCGCCCTGGAAGCCGGGCGGCTGTTCGCCGAAGCCGGCGCCCAGGTGGCGGGCACGGTGCGGCTGGCGGTGTCCGAGGTCTATGCCACCCACCTCGTGGCGCCGCTGGCCGCGCAGTGGCTGGCGGAGCAGCCGGGCCTGGAGATCGAACTGTCGGTCTCCAACCGCGCGGACAACCTGCTGCGGCGCGACGCCGACATCGCTGTGCGCTTCTTCCGGCCCGATCAGGACGATGTGATCGCCGTGCACGTGGGAACGACCGAGCTCGCCCTGTTCGCGCACACCCGGTACATCGAGCGCCACGGCATGCCCACCGACTACACCCTGCCCGAGAACGCCTTCGTCGCGGGCTTCGACCGTGAGGTGTCGCCGCTGGGGCCGATGATCAAGGGCTCGCCGCCTGCGCGGCCGGTCCGCTTTCGTCTGCGCACCGACGCCATCCTGGCGCGTCAGGCCGCAGTGGAGAGCGGGCTGGGCGTGGGGGTGTACCTGGTGGACGTGGCGGCAGAACGGCCCGGGCTGCAGCGCATCCTGGCCGACCGCTTCGGGCAGCCCCAGGAGGTGTGGCTGTGCGCACATCCCGAACTGCGGCGCTCGGCCTGCATGCGCTACGTCTGGAACCGGCTGGAGGAGGCACTGCGGTCCCGGCTGTCACCACCGACCGCTTGACTGCCAAACCTCACCGCCGCGCCTGAGTACTGCGCCTCACCGCCCTGCCGGCTGCCCCACCGCCATGCGCCTGCTGACGACCACCACCGCGATCACGGCCAGCGAGAAGCCCACGGTCACCGGGTCAAGCTGTTCGCCCAGCACCGGCACGCCGAACAGCAGTGCCAGGAAAGGCTGGATCAGCTGCACCTGGCTCACGCGTACCAGGCCCCCCATCGCCAGCCCGCCGTACCAGGCGAAGAAGCCCAGCCACATGGAGAACAGGCCCACGTAGAGCAATCCGCCCCAGGCCGCGATGCTGGGCGTGGTGCCTGTGGGCCACCACCACAGCGTGGCCGGCAAGGTCAGCGGCAGCGAGCCCACCACCACCCAGCAGATGACCTGCTGCGCCGGGATGGCGCCCGACACCCGCGCCCCGGCCACATAGGCGA
>JBIKMY010000329.1:0-3109 GCA_044358945.1 Rubrivivax sp. | reverse complement strand
CAGTCGGTGGCGTCGGTCACGTGCGACACCCGGCTCAGGCCGTCGAACTTGAGATTGTCCTTGGCCGTATGACGCCCCAGCACCCGCCGCGCGGTGCGGCGGAGATCCCACACGGCGCGGAAGTGGGCAGCAAACCGGTCCACCGCAGCGCGTGCGGCCACCAGCAACTGCTCCACCAGCGCGTCGCGCGCGGCGTCCAGCTCGGGTGTGCGACGCTTTTCCACCTCCACCAAGCGGTGGTGCAGCGCGTCGATCAGCATCTGGCGCCGCTTGGGGTTGTCCAGCAGGTCGTCTTCGAGGTAAGGGTTACGTTGCACCACCCAGATGTCGCCCAGCACCTCGTACAACATGCGTGCAGAGCGGCCGGTGCGGCGCTCGCCGCGCAACTGCTGCAGCAACTCCCAGGCGGGCGCACCCAGCAGCCGGATCACGATCTCGCGGTCGGAGAACGAGGTGTAGTTGTAGGGAATCTCGCGCAGGCGGGGGGTGTCGTCGGCGTCCAGGACGGCCGCCGAGGCCTGCAGCGGTAGGGGAGCGTTCATCGTCGGTTCGGGCCCCGGCAAGCAGCGCAGCCGGAGCTGGCTTGGGCAGGTGTCCCTGTGGATTGGTCGGAAATACTACCGCAGTGCAGCAAGTCCAGGCGGGCGTGGGGTCAGCGGCCCGGGATTGAACACCGCGAGTCCCCGGGGAAACCACCGTTGCGCAAGAGGCCTCGGGCATGGGAGAAACAGGACTGTCATAAATTGTTCGGAGAATATGGGGTCACCCTTTTTCCCCTGCCGTGGAGCGCACATGAAAATCAAGCATTTCGTCCTGGCCGCCAGCACCTTGGCCGCCCTTGCCACCACCCCGGCGCAGGCCCAGGCGCCAGTGGAGATCCAGTGGTGGCACTCGATGAGCGGTCAACTCGGCGAGTGGATCGGTGGTCTGGCCAAAGGCTTCAACGACAGCCAGAAGACCTACAAGGTCACGCCCGTGTTCAAGGGCACCTATCCAGAGAGCTTCGCGGCCACGGTAGCGGCCTTCCGCGCCGGCAACGCCCCGCACATCGTGCAGATCTTCGAGGTGGGCACCGCCAGCATGATGGCTGCCAAGGGCGTCATCGTCCCGGTGGACCAGGTCATGAAGACGGCCGGCATCAAGTTCGACCCCAGCGTGTACGTGCCCGCAGTGTCCGGCTATTACACGGCGCCCAACGGCCAGATGCTGAGCTTCCCCTTCAACAGCTCCACCACGGTGCTGCACTACAACAAGGACGCCTTCAAGGCCGCCGGGCTGGATCCGAACAACGCACCCAAGACCTGGCCCGAGGTGGCGCTGGCCGCTGCCAAGCTGAAGGCTTCCGGCCACAAGTGCCCCTTCACCACGGCCTGGCAGAGCTGGACCCAGCTGGAGAGCTTCTCGGCCTGGCACAACGTCGAGTTCGCCACCCAGCGCAACGGCTTCACCGGCCTGAACGCGCGCCTGAACGTCACCACGCCGCTGCACGTGCGTCACATCGAAAACCTGGCCAACATGGCGCAACAGGGCCTGTTCGTCTACAAGGGCCGCAACAACGCCGCTGACGCCACCTTCCAGTCGGGCGAGTGCGCCATGTACACGGGCTCCTCCGCGGCCTACGGTGGCATCAAGCGCAACCTGAAGGCCGAGGCCGGCATCGGCACCCTGCCCTACTACCCCGACGTGCCAGGTTCGCCCCAGAACACGGTGATCGGCGGCGCCAGCCTGTGGGCCATCTCAGGCAAGAAGCCTGACGAGTACAAGGCCGTGGCCGCCTTCTACCAGTACCTGTCTGACGCCAACGTGCAGGCCAAGAGCCACCAAGAGACGGGCTACCTGCCCATCACCGCAGCCTCCTTCAAGATCACCGAGGATTCAGGTTTCTACAAGAAGAACCCGGGCACGGACGTGAGCGTCACGCAGATGATCCGCAAGACCACCGACAAGTCGCGTGGCATCCGCCTGGGCAACTTCGTGCAGATCCGCACCATCATCGACGAGGAACTCGAGCAGGTGTGGGCTGGCAAGAAGAGCGCCAAGGACGGCCTGGAAGCCATCAAGAAGCGTGGCGACGTTGAACTGGAGAAGTTCGAGAAAGCGAACAAGGGCTGACGCTCTGAGCCCGTCTTGAGCGTAGAAAAGCGCGTCCTCTTTCGCAGTTGGTGGCTGCCGTGGGCCCTGGTGGCCCCGCAGCTGGCCATCGTCTGCGTGTTCTTTTTCTGGCCAGCGGGGCAGGCGCTGTTCCAGAGCGTGCTGCGGGAGGACGCCTTCGGCACGAGCAGCGAGTTCGTGGGTCTTGAGAACTTCAAGACCCTGTTCGCCGACGAAACCTACATCGCCTCTTTCCGCACCACGGCTGTGTTCTCGGCCCTGGTGGCCGTGATCGGGCTGTCGGTCTCGCTGCTGCTGGCCGTCATGGCCGACCGCGTGGTGCGCGGGGCCACCGCCTACAAGACCCTGATGATCTGGCCTTACGCCGTGGCACCGGCCATCGCCGGGGTGCTGTGGCTGTTCATGTTCGCGCCGTCCATCGGCGTGGTCAGCTATGCGCTGCGTTCTGCAGGCATGGACTGGAACCACCTGCTCAACGGCGGTCACGCCATGACGCTCATCGTGCTGGCTGCCGTGTGGAAGCAGATCGCCTACAACTTCCTGTTCTTCCTGGCGGGCCTGCAGTCCATTCCCAAGAGCCTGGTGGAGGCCGCGGCCATCGATGGCGCAGGCCCCTGGCGGCGCTTCTGGACGGTGCAGTTCCCGCTGCTCACGCCCACCACCTTCTTCCTGCTGGTCATCAACATCATCTACGTGTTCATCGACACCTTTGCCATCGTGGATGCAGCCACCTCTGGCGGGCCCGGCAAGGACACGGCCATCCTGGTCTACAAGGTCTACCACGACGGCTTCAAGGCCATGGACCTGGGCGGCTCGGCGGCGCAGTCGGTGGTGCTGATGGCCATCCTGATCGCGCTGACGGTGGTGCAGTTCCGCTACGTCGAGCGGCGCGTGCATTACTGATGACGAGCCACACCACCTCGCACCAAAGGCCGTACCTGCATGGTTGAGAACCGCCCTGTCGCCACGGTGCTGTCGCACCTCGTGCTCGTGCTCG
>JBIKMY010000327.1:0-3120 GCA_044358945.1 Rubrivivax sp. | reverse complement strand
GCGCTGCACGACCTGATGCAGTTGCCGATCGAGAGGCTGCGCCGCTTCTTCGACGGCCTGAGCCTGCCCTCCACCCTGCTGGACGACGCGCTCAAGCTGCTGCTGGACGAGATCCGCACGCGCTTGAAGTACCTGTGTGATGTGGGCCTGGGCTACCTGACGCTGGACCGCCAGAGCCGCACCCTGTCCGGCGGCGAGGTGCAGCGCATCAACCTCACCACGGCGCTGGGCACCTCGCTGGTGAACACCTTGTTCGTGCTGGACGAGCCGAGCATCGGCCTGCACCCCCGCGACATGAACCGCATCGTGCAGGCCATGCACCGTCTGCGTGATGCCGGCAACACCCTGGTGGTGGTGGAGCACGACCCGGCCGTGATGCTGGCCGCCGATCGCCTGATCGACATGGGCCCGGGCCCGGGAGAACGCGGCGGGCAGATCGTCTTCGACGGCACGCCCGATGCGGCACGCCAGGCGGACACGCTCACAGGGCAGTACCTGGGCGCGCGCAAGCAGGTGGGCCTGGGCTTCAGGCGCCCGGTGGAGCCGGCCACGCCGCGCCTGATCCTGGAAGACGCCACCGAGCACAACCTGCAGCACGTGACCGTGGACTTCCCCCTGCAGCGCCTGGTGTGCGTGACGGGGGTGTCGGGTTCCGGCAAGAGCACGCTGATGCAGGACGTGCTCTACCCGGCCCTGGCCCGTCACTTCGGCAAGGCCACCGAGACGCCGGGTGCGCATGGCCAGCTGCTGGGGGCGGACTGGCTGGCAGACGCCGTGTTCGTCGACCAGTCGCCCATCGGCAAGACCGCGCGCAGCAACCCGGCCAGCTACGTGGGCGCCTTCGACGAGGTGCGTAAGCTGTTCGCCGGCGCGCCGCTGGCGGCCGAGCGCAGCTACACCGCCGGCATGTTCAGCTTCAACGCCGGCGACGGACGCTGCCCCACCTGCGGCGGCTCGGGCTTCGAGCACGTGGAGATGCAGTTCCTGTCGGACGTGTACCTGCGCTGCCCGGACTGCGACGGCCGGCGCTTCCGCGCCGAGATCCTGGACGTGAAGATCGTGCGTGGTCCGCGCCAGCTCTCCGTGGCCGACGTGCTGGAGCTGACAGTGAGCGAGGCGGCGCACCTGTTCCGCGACGACCGCGAGGTGGCGGCGCGGCTGCAGCCGCTGGTGGACGTGGGCCTGGATTACGTGCGCCTGGGCCAGCCGGTGCCCACGCTTTCTGGCGGTGAGGCGCAGCGCCTGAAGCTTGCGGGCTTTCTCGCGGAGGCGGCCACGGCCCCCGTGCAGCGTGTGGCCAAGAAGGGGACGCTCTTCCTCTTCGACGAACCCACCACCGGCCTGCACTTCGACGATATCGCCAAGCTCATGCGGGCCTTCCGCAAGCTGCTGGAGGCCGGGCACTCGCTCATCGTCATCGAGCACAACCTCGATGTCATCCGCGCCGCCGACTGGATCGTGGACCTGGGGCCCGAGGGCGGTGATGCCGGCGGGCAACTGGTGTGCGCGGGAACGCCCGAGGACGTGCGCGCTCACCCCCGTTCGCACACCGGCCAGGCCCTGCGCGAGTACGACAGCGCGCTGGGTGCCGCTGCGCCTCAGGTGGAGGAGGGCGTGCCGCTGCAGGCGCTGCTGCAGGCCCGGCGTGCCGAGGCCCGGGCCCAGCGTGAAGCGCGTGAGGGCGTGGACGCCATCCGCATCGTCAACGCGCGCGAGCACAACCTGAAGTCGCTGAATGTCGACATCCCACGCGGCAAGTTCAGCGTCGTCACGGGCGTCTCGGGCTCGGGCAAGAGCACCCTGGCTTTCGACATCCTGTTCAACGAGGGCCAGCGCCGCTACCTGGAGAGCCTGAACGCCTACGCCCGCAGCATCGTGCAGCCGGCGGGTCGCCCCGAAGTGGACGCCGTGTGGGGCATTCCGCCCACGGTGGCCATCGAGCAGCGGCTGTCGCGCGGCGGGCGCAAGAGCACCGTGGCCACCACCACCGAGGTCTGGCACTTCCTGCGCCTGCTGTGGGTCAAGCTGGGCGTGCAGCATTGCACCCGCGACGGTTCCGCCGTGCGGCCGCAGAGTGCCGAGAGCATTGCGGCGCAACTGCTGCGCGAGCATACAGGCCAGCATGTGGGCCTGCTGGCCCCGCTGGTGGTCAATCGCAAGGGCGTCTACACCGACCTCGCCAAGTGGGCCAAGGCGCGCGGCCACTCCCACCTGCGGGTGGACGGCGAGTTCCTGCCGCTGGACCCCTTCCCCCGCATCGACCGCTTCAAGGAGCACACGATCGAGCTGCCGGTGGCCGATCTGGTGGTGGACTCCGCCAACGAGGCCGCGCTGCGCGACGCACTGTCGCGCACGTTGCAGTTGGGCCGCGGTGTGCTGCACCTGCTGCACCCGCTGGACGGGCTGGCGGTCGCCATGGCGTCCGGCGCCTCCACCGCCGGCTTGGGCCGCGTGCAGGTCTTCTCCACCAAGCGTGCCTGCCCCACCTGCGGCAACAGCCACCCCGAGCTGGATCCGCGCATGTTCAGCTACAACAGCAAGCACGGCTGGTGCACCGAGTGCGTCGGCACGGGGCTGAAGCTCAGCCGCGAGCAACGCAAGGCCTACGACGATTCGGTGCGCGACGATGACGCCAAGGGCCGCGAGCAAAGCTTCCCGTCGGAGGAGCCAGAGGTCGAGGGCCTCATCGACGAACCCTGCGCAGCCTGTGCCGGCGCCCGGCTGAACCCGGCCTCGCGCGCTGTCACCTTTCTGGGACGCCCCATCGAGGAGGTGGCCCGCATGAGCGTGCGCGAGGCCCACGGCTGGGTGCTGGACTGGCTGACCGAAGGCCGCCTGAGCGAGCGCGAGACGGGCATCGCCCGTGACGTCATTGCCGAGATCCGCAGCCGCCTGCAGTTCCTGCAGCAGGTGGGGCTGGGCTACCTCACGCTGGACCGCGCCGCACCCACGCTCTCGGGCGGCGAGGCGCAGCGCATCCGCCTGGCTGCGCAGCTGGGCAGCAACCTGCAGGGCGTGTGCTATGTGCTGGACGAGCCCACCATCGGCCTGCACCCGCGCGACAACGGCATCCTGCTCCATGCCCTGCAACAGCTGGGCGACAAGGGCAACACCCTGGTG
>JBIKMY010000326.1:0-3125 GCA_044358945.1 Rubrivivax sp. | reverse complement strand
TGCGGGCTGGCGCCAGTGCCCTCCTTGAGCGAGGTGTAGCGCAGCCCGCTGGAGCTGGTGACGCTGGCGGCTCCAGCCGGCGCGGCCTGGGTGGAGGCGGATTGCGCCCAGGCGGCGGGGCTGGCCAGGGCGGCGGCGGCCGACAAGGCCAGGGCGCCCCGCAGGACAAGGCCCACGCGCCGAATGCTGAGCCTTTCGGGCTGTTGTGCAGTGATGGTCATTTCCAGGAATCCTTCAGCGTGGTGATGCGGTTGAACACCGGTTGGCCGGCGTGGTGGTCCACCCGGTCGGCCACAAAGTAGCCGTGGCGCTCGAACTGGAAGCGGTTCTCCGCGTTGGCCTGGGCCAGCGAGGGTTCCACGAAGGCCTGCACCACCCGGCGGCTGTGCGGATTGAGGACGCTGCGGAAATCGCGGCCCTCCGCGTCGGGCTGGTCTTCGGTGAACAGGCGCTCGAAGAGGCGCACCTCGGCCGCGACGGCGTCGTCCGCCGACAGCCAGGTGATGGTGCCCTTGACCTTGACAGCGTCCGCCCCTGGCGTGCCGCTCTTTGTGTCGGGGATGACCCGGGCGCGCACCGCCGACACACGGCCATCGGCGCCGGTCTCGAAGCCCGTGCACTCCACCACCATGCCGTACTTCAGCCGCACCTTGTTGCCGGGGCTCATGCGGCCATCGGGCTGGGCTTGCGGCGGGTACAGGCGGAAGAAGCCCTTGGGCGGGGTGATCTCGAAGTCCTCGCGCTCGATCCACACCTGGGGGCCGAGGGTGAACTGGCGCAGGCCGAGTTCCGGGTGTTGCGGGTGGGCGGGGGCTGCGCAGGGTTCGTGGTGCCCGTTGCCGAACACCTCGTCCCAGTTTTCCAGCACCAGCTTCAGCGGGTCCAGCACGGCCATGGCGCGGGGTGCGCGGCGTTCCAGGTCCTCGCGCAGGGCGATGTCCAGCACGGCATAGTCCAGCCAGATGTTGGTCTTGCTGGCGCCCGTGCCGTCGGCCATGGCGCGGATGCTCTCGGGGGTGTAGCCGCGCCGGCGCATGCCGAAGAGGGTGGGCATGCGCGGGTCGTCCCAGCCGCTCACATGGCCCTCGTCCACCAGCGCCTTGAGCTTGCGCTTGCTGGTGACCACGCCTGTGAGGTTCAGCCGGCCGAACTCGTACTGTTTGGGCAGCGGGCGCGCCAGCAGGCCCAGTTCCGCCAGGTGCTCCAGCAGCCAGTCGTAGAACGGGCGCTGGTCTTCGAACTCCAGCGTGCAGATGCTGTGCGTGATGCGCTCCAGCGCGTCCTCGATGGGGTGCGCGTAGGTGTACATCGGGTAGATGCACCAGCGGTCGCCCGTGTGGTGGTGGGTGGCGTGCTTGATGCGGTACAGGGCCGGATCGCGCAGGTTGATGTTGGGCGAGGCCATGTCGATCCTCGCGCGCAACACCGCGGCGCCGTCGGGCAGCTTGCCGTCGCGCATGTCGCGCAGCCGGGCCAGATTTTCCGCCGGAGTCCGGTTTCGGTACGGGCTGTCAGTGCCAGGGGTGGTGAAGTCGCCCCGGTTGGCACGCATGTCCTCGGCGCTTTGCTCGTCCACGTAAGCCAGGCCGGCCTGCACCAGCGCCTCGGCGGCGCGGTACATGAAGTCGAAGTAGTCGCTGGCCTGGTAGAGGTGGCGGGTGCCGCCGCTGACCCAGTCGAAGCCCAGCCACTGCACGGCCTCCTTGATGGCGTCGACGTACTCCTGCTCTTCCTTTTCGGGGTTGGTGTCGTCAAAGCGCAGGTGGCAGGCGCCACCATAGTCGCGCGCCAGGCCAAAGTTCAGGCAGATGCTCTTGGCGTGGCCCACGTGCAGGTAGCCGTTGGGCTCGGGCGGAAAGCGGGTGCGGATGCGCGCGGGGTCGGGCTGCCCGGCGGCGTGGTGCGCGGCGTCGCCCGGGCTGCCGCCGAAGGGGCGTTGCGCGTAGGTGCCTGCCTCGAGATCGCGTTCGATGATGCCGCGCAGGAAGTTGCTCGGTTTCACGGGCTCTGCCGGCCCGCTGGCCTTGGGGGCCGCAGATGCTTGGGACATGGCTGGATTCTAGGCAGTGGGGGTCGGGGCGCGGCCTTCACAGGCCTGGCGTTCAGGCACCGCCACTCAGCCGCTTGCGCAGATCTTCGATGCGGGCGCGGTTCACCCCCAGATCGCTCTTGCCCAGCCGCGAGGCCGACCGGACCTGAACCTTGCCCGCGGCTGGATCCAACCAGAACTCGGCGTCATCGACGAACTTCATCCATTTCGTCGTGTACTGCACATAGAGGTAGTCGGGGCTGGCCTTGACCACCTGCGCGCCGGGGGTCGCCTCGATCAGGTGTCGCAAGCGCGCCATCGTGGCGGGGCCATCGCCTTGTGCCGACAGGGGTTCGATCAGCGTGTGGGCGTAGGCGGGCCCCCAGATCGCGGCCTGGCTGTGGACGTTGTTGGGTGTGGCGTAAGGTGGCGGTAGCCGGCCGCCTTGCATGCCCATCAGCGATGGCGGCTTGCCGCGGAACAGACCCGCCTGTCCGGCAGTCAGCAGCAGGGCTGCGGCCACCAGCAGCAAGGTCAGGGCGGTCAGCAGCACGGTGCGTGTCCTTTTGTTTCTCTGGCGAGATGTCGCGCTGCCAGCCGATGCGGTGGCGAGTGTCATTACAGATCAGTGGCGTGTGTGGCGGTGGATCTGGGTGGCTCCGGTGCGGGCCTCAGCGCCGCCGCCCGCCGCCCAGCAGCGAGCCCAGCACCCCGCGCACGATCTCGCGGCCCACGGCCGACCCCACGCTGCGCATGGCACTGCGCGCTGCGGCCTTGGCCAAGCCTTCCTTGCGGCCGCCGCGCGGTCCCGTGCTGCCGAACAGCATGTCCGACAAGCCGCCCATGAGCCCGCCGCCAGCCGTCGTTTCGGCGGGCGTGTCCATCCCGGGGCCGCCGGTCGCAGCGCCTGCACCGGTTGCCTGCGGTGCGGCGGCCCGTCCCTTGAGCTTCTCGAAGGCCGATTCCCGGTCTACGGTGGCCTCGTACACGCCCGCCACCAGCGAGCCCTGGCGAAGCGCCTCACGCTGAGCCGGCGTCACGGGCCCGATCTGGCTGCCGGGCGGCATGACGAACACGCGCTCGGTGACGGCCGGGC
>JBIKMY010000025.1:0-12223 GCA_044358945.1 Rubrivivax sp. | reverse complement strand
GACCAAGGGCGAGGAGTACACCGACCAAGGCCAGGCCTACTACGAGGAGCGATACCGCGAACGGGTGCTGCGCCAGCTGTCCCAGCGTGCCAACAAGCTCGGCATGCAACTCGTCGCCGCACCGCAGGCCGCATGAAAAACGCCTTGCGCATCAGTCACTTGAGGGGTGTTTCTTAAGAGCAAGCACCACATGGTGTGCGCCAACCCTGGTGCCGGACTTCGCAGCAGTGCCATCGTCGGTGCTTGCCGCGGTACTCACGCTCGAGCTCCACGGTCAGATTGAAGTCCTGACGGCCGAGTGAGCACTTGATGGCGATCACCCACAGCCTAGCAGCGTGAATGTTCACGGTTTGCATCGCAAGCGGAACGCAGCCCCATCAGGGGCGTTCAGCGTTCAGCGCAACTGTGCGAAGTAGTGCGCCATGTCGGCGATGTCGCGGTCGCTGAAGCCGCGCAGTACGCCGTTCATCATCGTGTCGCGCCCCTGGGCCTTGTTGTCGCGAAACTCGCGCATCGAGTGCGCCAGGTAGTCTTCCCGCTGGGCGGCCAGGCGCGGCATCTGCTGCTGGCCTGCGTAGTTGGGCAGGTGGCAGGTGCCGCACAGCGCACGCGAGGCGATGGTCTCGCCTCGGCGGAAGGCGGCTTCGTCGCGCGAGGCCTCCGGCGCAACGGCTTTCTGGCGGCTGTAGTGATCGGCCAGGGCGACGATCTCGGCATCGCTCACGCCGTTGAGCAGGCCCTGCATCATCGCAATCGGCCGCAGGCCTTCGCGGATCAGGATCAGCGTGTTCTCCAGGAACACCTTGGGCTGTCCGGCCAGGGATGGGCTGAGCGCGAGCACCGAGTTGCCGTTGGCGCCGTGGCAGGCGCCACACACGGCGAGTTGTGCTGGTGGCCCGGCCGACCCTGCGGACGGCTGAGCCTGAGCTTGCGTTTGTGGCTGTGCCCCGGCAGGGCCCAGCGCCAGCGACATCAGTAAAAAGGCCACCGCCTTTCGGACGGTGGCCGTGCAGCCAGGACCAGGCATGCTCAGCGCGAGTAGCTCACGCGGTAGACGGCACCCATCTGCTCGTCCGACACCAGCAGCGAGCCATCGGGCTGCTGATGGATGTAGGCGGGACGGCCGTTGAAGGTGTCGTCCGCGTTCAGGAAGCCGGTGAGGAAGGGCGTGGTCTTGGCATTGCGGCCGTCTGCATCGGCCGTGACGGCCACCACATCGAAGCCCAGCTTCTTGGAGCGGTTCCACGAGCCCTTGCGTGCGATGAACATCGCGTTGCGGTACTCGGCCGGGAACATGTTGCCGGTGTAGAACTTCAGGCCCATCACCGCGGCATGCGGGCCCATGTTGGCCACCGGCAGCGTCACGCCGGAGCAGGCGTTGGCCTTGACGATGTCGCGGTCGGGCACGCCGTTGGCATGGCAGTAAGGGAAGCCGAAGTTCAGGCCCACCTTGCTCATGCGGTTAAGTTCGTCGTCGGGCGTGTCGTCACCCATCCAGTCGCGGCCATGATCAGTGAACCACAGTTCCTTGGTGACAGGGTGCCAGTCGAAGCCCACGGTGTTGCGCACGCCGCGGGCGATGACTTCCATGCCCGAGCCGTCGGCGTTGTAGCGGCGGATCTGTGCGTATTCCTGACCGGGCAGGCAGATGTTGCACGGGGCGCCGAAGGGCACATACAGCTTGCCGTCCGGGCCAAACGCCACGTACTTCCAGTTGTGGTGCTGCTCAGGGGGCAGGTTGAACGCTTTGGTCATGTCCACCGGCGCCGCGTTGGGGTTGGTGGCGATGTCGTCAAAGCGCAGCACCTTGTCGATGGCGAACACGTACAGGGTGTTGCCACGAACTGCCACGCCCGCAGGCTGGGTGAGCTTGTCGATCACGGTGCGCACGGTGCGCTGGCCACCGTTGTCGGTGATCTCGTACACGCGGCCGATGCCGCGGGTGCCCACGTAGATCTTGCCGTTGTCGGCCCGCGCCATCGCACGGCCGCCCGGCAGGCCATGCGCCCACAACTCCAGCTTGAAGCCTTGCGGCACCTTCAGGCGATTCAGCGGAATCTGATCGGGCGGGGTGGCGGTCAGGCGGCCGGCCAGCGGCGCGAGGGTGCTGCTGGCCTGCTCGGGCGTACGGCCCTGCTGCCAGGCCAGCTGCACGGGTGCGTTGACCACAGGCGAGACGGTGGGCGGTGCCGGCGGCTGCGAAGCGCAGCCCGCGACGATGGCAGACACGGCCGCGATGGCGAGCAGCGCAGTGCGACGGCGAGCGGTGGTAAGGGTAGGAAGGAACAAGGCAGTCTCCTCTTAGGTGATCTATCGATCATTGTGTTGTCCCACCCCAAGCGTTCGCACTCAGCGTGACGCCGGCCCTCCTCAGAACTCGGGCTTTGCATCGGGTTATCCCTGTGTCTCGGGTCTTCCCTATGGGCCGCCTGAGTCCCCGTCAAGGTCACTTGGAGATTTCAGGCGCCGTGAGTGCACCACCAGCTGGGGGGTGAGACAGCCTCGACCGGCTGATCCCTCAGGCTCTTCGTGGTTTCGCTTGCGATGCCACCGCCTTGCACGGTCATGGATGGGGCCACCTCCGCCAGCGGCTCCAGGACGAAGCGGCGCAGGTGCATCCGGGGGTGAGGCAAGGTGAGGGTGGCGCTGTTGAGCACGCGCTGTCCGTATGCCAGCAGGTCCAGATCCAGCGTGCGCGGGGCATGGCGGTAGGGGCGCTCGCGCCCGGCCTGCAGTTCCAGGTCTTGCAGCAGCTGGAGTAGCGCTTCGGGCTCCAGCGAGGTGTGGAGCAAGGCCACGGCGTTGAGGTAGTCGGGGCCCTCGGCATCCACTGGGCGGGTGCGGTACAGGCTGGAGACTTGCTGCAAGGTCACCAGGGGGTGGGTATGGAGCTGCTGCAGCGCCCAGGCCAGGGTGGCGCGGGCATCGCCCAGGTTGGCGCCCAGACCGATGGCGATGGTCTCGCGGCTGGCTTGTTCCACGGCCTGCCAGACCTTAAGCACGTCCAGCGTCTGGGCCACGTCATGCACGCGCAGGATGCGCGCCCCGCGCTGTGCGGCCAGCAGGGCGGCTGCCAGGCTGCCGGCCAGGCGCTGCTCCACGGGCCGGCCGGTGAGCCGGCCCACGGTGCCCTTGCGTGACAGCCCGGCCAGCAACGGACGGTGCACCCCGGCGGCGGCCAGGTGGCTCAGGAGATCCGCCTGACGGGCTAGCAACGCCACGCTGTGCTCCAGGGTCTTGGCAAAGCCGTAGCCCGGGTCCAGCACGATGCGCTCGGCGGCGATGCCGGCAGCGTAGGCTGCCTGGTAGCGCTCCTTCAGGAACGTGGCCACGTCCTCCACCACATCACCGTAATCGGCCAGCGTCTGCATGGTGCTGGGGTCGCCCCGCGAGTGCATCAGGCACACGCCGGCCGTGGGGTGGGCGGCCAGGGCCTGCAGGGCGCCGGGGGTGGTGAGGGCCCGCACATCGTTGATGAGGTCGGCCCCGGCATCCAGCGCGGCGCGCATGACCTCGGGCTTGTGCGTGTCCACCGACACCGGCACGCCCAGCCCGAGCGCCTCGCGCAGCACCGGCTGCAGGCGGCGCCACTCTTCCTCGGCGGCTACCGGGGTGGCGTGCAAGCGAGTGGACTCCGCCCCCAGGTCCAGCAGGGCGGCACCCTCGGCCACCAGGCGCTCGCACTGCGCCAGGGCCGCGCGCGGGCTCAGGAACTGCCCGCCGTCGGAGAACGAGTCTGGCGTGACGTTGACGATGCCCATGAGGTGCACGCGGTCCACCACGAGGCGGTAGCGGCCCGTCTGCCAGACGAGGGAGGGGGCAGGCCCAGCCATGCCATCATCCGGGCTGTCGCTTGAATTGCCTTGAATCACCATGCACTCACTCTGCCACTTCACTCGCCTGACGTCGACCAAAGGCCTCAGCTTGCTGGCCGGCATGTTCCTGTTGGCTGCTCAGATGACCACGCCCGCCCAGGCCCAGGACTGGCCGGCCGCCGGACGCAACATCCGCCTCATCGTGCCCTCGCCGGGCGGCAGCGGCACGGGTGACACCATCGCCCGCATCGCGGCCGAGGAAATCGGCAAGCGCCTGAAGGCCAACTTTGTCATCGACAACAAGCCCGGTGCCAACGGCAACATCGGCGCCACGGCGGCGGCACAGGCGCCGGGCGATGGCTACAACTTCTTGTTCTCCTGGGCCGGCACCCTGGCGGTGAACCAGGCCATGTACAAGCAGATGGGCTATGACTCGCAGCGCGACTTCATGCCCATCGGCCTGGTGGCCGACGTGCCCAACATCCTGGTGGTGAATAACGACCTGCCGGTCAAGACCGTGGAAGACTTCGTCCGCCACGTGCGCGCCAACCCCGGCAAGCTGAGCTACGGCTCCACCGGCATCGGAAGCTCCATGCACCTGGCGGGCGAGCTCTACTCCCGCGAGTACGGGGCGCAGATGGTGCACGTGCCGTTCTCCAACCCTGGCAACGCCACCACCAACCTGATCTCGGGTGAGATCCAGCTGATGTTCCAGCTGATCCCGGGCATCGCCTCGCAGGTCAAGGCCGGTCGCGTGCGCGCCATCGGCGTGATGGCGGCGCAGCGCTCGCCCGCCTTGCCGGATGTGCCCACCATGGTCGAGCTGGGCGCGCCCAAGCTGATGTCGTCCACCTGGTTTGCGCTGCTGGCGCCCAAGGGCACGCCGGCCGTGGCCGTGGAGCGCATGAACGCCGCGCTGAACGAAGTGCTGGCAGACCCCGCAGTGAAGAAGCGCCTGAGCGATATCGGCGCTTCGACGCTCGGCGGGACGCCCAAGCAGCTGGCTGACCACCTGGCGGCCGAGATCGACAAGTGGGGCCGGGTGGTACGCGACGCCAAGATCTCGGTGCAATGACCGTGCTGACATGACGTTTCCCAGCGGGCCGCAGGCCCAGGGCCTGGCGGCGCTGGAGCAGCGCCTGGCCTATGAGATGGCGTGTCTGCAGCAGCCTGCCGCGCGCTGGACGCCGGCGCGTGTGCTGGACGGCCAGCCCGTTGCCGACGTGGCCGTCATCGGGGCCGGCATGGCTGGGCTGGCGCTGGCCGCCGCCCTGCAGCACCGTGGGATGGCTGTGGCCTTGTATGACGAGGCGCCGACTGGGCTGGAAGGCCCCTGGGCCACCACGGCGCGCATGGAGACGCTGCGCTCGCCCAAGCAGCTGGCCGGGCCCTCGCTGGGCCTGCCCTCGCTGACCTTCCGGGCCTGGTTTGAGGCGCAGTTCGGCGTCGCGGCCTGGGAGGCGCTGGACAAGATCCCCCGCCTGCAGTGGATGGACTACCTGCGCTGGTACCGCCGCGTGCTGAACCTGCAAGTCCATAACGAGCACCGGGTGACGGACGTGCACCCGCGTGCCGACGGGCTGGTGGCACTGCACATCGAGCACCGAGGCCAGCCGCTGCGTGCCTTCGCCCGGCGCCTGGTGCTGGCCACGGGCCGGGCCGGGCTGGGTACCGGGTCGGTGCCGCCTTGGGCGCACGAGTTGCCGCGCAGCCGATGGGCCCACTCTGCCGACGAACTGGACCACGAGACCTTGCGCGGCCTGCGCGTGGGCGTGGTGGGTGCCGGCGCCTCGGCCATGGACAGCGCGGCCGAGGCCCTGGAGCATGGCGCGGCCCGCGTTCACCTGCTGGTGCGCCGGCCCGACCTGCCGCGCGTCAACAAGGGCAAGGGCGCCGGCAGTCCGGGCTTCGTGCACGGCTACGCCCGCCTGGCGGACCCGCACAAATGGCGCATTCGCCACTACATCCACACCCAGCAGGTGCCGCCGCCGCACCTCAGCACGCTGCGCGTCTCGCGCCATGCCAACGCCTTCTTCCACCTGGGCTGCGCGGTGCAGGGTGTGCGGGAGCAGGGCGGCGCCTTGCAGGTGAGCACCAGCGTTGGGCCCATCGAGCTGGACTTCCTGATCTTCGGTACCGGCTTTGCCATCGACTGGGCCGCCCGGCCCATGCTGCGCCACATCGCCCCCCATGTCCGGCCCTGGGCCGAGCGCTGGACGCCCCCAGAGGGTAAAGAGGATGCCGAGCTGTCGGCCTCGCCCGACCTGGGCCCGGACTTCGAGTTTCAACTGCGCGATGGTCATACCTGCCCTGGGCTGGAGCGCATCCACTGCTTCTGCTACCCGGCGGCGCTGTCCATGGGCGTGATCACGGGCGACATCCCGGCCATCAGCGAAGGCGCCTTGCAGCTCGCCACGGGCCTGGCTGGGTTGCTCTACGCCGAGGACCACGAGCACCACTTTGCTCGCATGCAGGCCTACGCCGAGCCCGAATTGCTGGGCGACGAGTGGGTGGCCTCGCCCTTGCCCTCACATCCCGCTGAAGAGAGTTTTCGATGACTGCGACCCTTGAGACCGCCGGCCCCGCTGGTCAGCCGGACGTGATCGACGCCGCCGCCGGCCTGGCGCCGGGCAGCACTTTGCACGCCGCGAGGCGCTTCCGCGCCACCGTGGTCGAGGCCACTCAGGCCAGCCACGACGCCCTGCTGTACGAACCCGTGGACGGCCTGTCCACTGCCGACCGCCTGCGCGTGGCGGTGCACTGCTGCGAAGCTGCTCAGGCCCCGCAACTGGCAGCGCACTACCGCGCGTTGCTGGCGCAGCAGCCCGCCCAAGAGGCAGCCTCTGCCGCCCTGCCGGCGATGCAGGACTGGGCCGGTCTGCTCACCACCGACCCGCGTCGCGGCGACCGGGCTGCGCTTCACGCGCTGCGCACCGCTGGCCTGCCGGACGCGGCCATCGTCGCCCTGGCCCAACTGGTGGCCTTTATGTCGTACCAGACGCGCGTGGTGGCAGGCCTGGTGGCGGTGGACGCGGCGCTGTCCAGCCCGGTGCCGCCCGCTGAGGGCCTTGAAGCCGGGCAAGCGTCCGGCGCAACTGCCCCTGCCAAGGCCGCCGGGTCCTCCCCCACACCCCTGATCCGCCTGAACGGCTTCACCAACGAGACGCTGCAGTGGCGCTCCTGGCTGTCGCCGCTGGACGTGGCGCAGGCCACGCCGCTGCAGCAGGCCGTGCTGGACGAGAGCCACCCGCAGGCCCGTACATCGGCCTACTACCTGACGCTGATCCACCAACCCTTGATGCTGCGCCATCGCTCGGCCGCCTACAACGCCATCATGTACGCAGCGGGCGGGGCGCCGCGGGCCGAGCGTGAATTGGGTGCCATGGTGGTCTCCGTCACCAATGGCTGCGTCTACTGCACCTCGGTGCATGCGCAGCGCTTTGCCCAGTTGGCCCGCAGGCACGACACCGTGGAACAGGTCTTTCGCAACCCCGCCACCGCCGGCACCGACGCCCGCGAGCGCGCCATCGCCCGCTTCGCGCAGGCGCTGACGCTGCGCCCCCAGGCGCTGTCTGCGCTGGATGTCCTGCCGCTGCGCGGCTTGGGGCTGAGCGCCGAGCAGATCCTGGATGTGTTGCACGCCTGCGCCATCTTCGGTTGGGCCAACCGGCTGATGCACAACCTGGGTGAACCTGAGGCCGAGCCCGTGGTGGCCGGGGCCTGACGCACCGGCACTCGCCAGCCACTCGCACCGCCCACCTCCCAGCCGCCCCGAACCGAAAGCCCCTGCCATGGCCGACATCGCCGCCCGCGTCTGGGCCCACCGCTGGAAGATCGACCCCATCGTGCGGTCGCTCATCGACACGGACTTCTACAAGCTGCTGATGTGCCAGTCGGTGCGCCGCAAGTTCGCCGATGCGCAGGTGACTTTTTCGCTCATCAACCGTGCGCCCCAGGTGCGCCTGGCCGAGCTGATCGACGAGGGCGAGCTACGCGAGCAGCTGGACCACGTCCGCACGCTGTCGCTGTCGCGTGGCGAGTCCACCTGGCTGCGCGGCAACACCTTCTACGGCAAGCGCCAGATGTTCCGCCCCGATTTCATGGAGTGGTTCGAGGGCTTGCGCCTGCCGCCCTACCACCTGGAGGTGCGTGACGGGCAGTACGAGCTCACCTTCGAAGGCGCCTGGCCCGAGGTGATGCTGTGGGAGGTGCCGGCGCTGGCGGTGCTGATGGAGCTGCGCTCGCGCGCCGTGCTCAACCGCATGGGCAAGTTCGAGCTGGAGATCCTCTACGCCCGCGCCATGACCAAGCTGTGGCAGAAGGTGGAGCGGCTCAAGACCATCCCCGACCTGCGCCTGGCCGACTTCGGCACGCGGCGGCGCCACGGCTTTCTGTGGCAAGACTGGTGCGTGCAGGCCATGATGGAAGGGCTGGGGTCGAAGTTCGTCGGCACCTCCAACTGCCTGATCGCCATGCGGCGCGACATCGAGGCCATCGGCACCAACGCGCACGAGCTGCCCATGATCACCTGCGCCCTGGCCGACAGCGACGAGGCTCTGCGCCAAGCGCCCTACCGCGTGCTGGCCGACTGGCAGGAGGAGCACGAGGGCAACCTGCGCATCATCCTGCCCGACACCTACGGCACGCAGGGCTTTCTGGAGCACGCGCCAGACTGGCTGGCGCGCTGGACCGGCATCCGCATCGACAGCGGCGACCCGGCCGAGGGCGCCGAGGCGGCGATCGCCTGGTGGAAGCGCCACGGCGAGGAGCCGCGCGACAAGCTGGTGATCTTCTCTGACGGGCTGGACGTGGAAGCCATCGAGACCCTGAGCCAGCGCTTCCGGGGCCGCGTGAAGGCCTCCTTTGGCTGGGGCACCATGCTCACCAACGACTTCGTGGGCCTGGTGGCCGACGACGCCCTGGCCCCCTTCAGCCTGGTGTGCAAGGCCATCTCCGTCAACGGCCGCCCCACGGTCAAGCTTAGCGACAACCCCCTGAAGGCCATGGGCCCGCCCGAGCAGATCGAGCGCTACAAGCGTGTCTTTGGCTTGGGCGTGCAGACGCCGCGGGCCTTGCGGGTGTAGGGTAGTTTCCCGCTTGGTCGAGCTCAGCTCGGTGGGGCTTGCAGGCCACTGGGCCTCAGCCGGCGGTAACCTAGCCCGTCCGCTGGGCGTCCAGCCGATCCAGGATCTTCAGGGCCACGTCCGGGTCGCCCCTTGAGGCCATCGTGCGAAACCGAGTTTCCGCGTCAAAGCTCGCCAAGGCCTGAGCACTGAGTTCCTCCATCAGCTTGTTCACGCTCAGCCCGCGGCTCTTGGCCAAAGACTTCAGGCGTTGCGTGGTGCTATCGGGCAGCCGGATCGTCAGAGTGCTCATGGGTAGATCTCCAAGCATTGGGCGGGGGTCAGCACCCGCAGTTCCTTCCAGACCAATTCGCCGCGGGCCAGATCGCGGATGTTGTGAGTGACGATGGCCTGAGCCTGCGCGGCCACGGCGAGTTCAATCAAATAGTTGTCGCCCTCATCGCGCAGGTTCGGCCGCCACCCATAGTGGACAGTGACCCAGACGCCTCGTGAAGCCAGGGCCGCCAGCACCTGCCGGCGCTCTGTGTCGGTGGTGGATGAAGTCCAGACATCCCGTCCGAGCAAGTCTTCATATTCCATCCACAAGGCATTGCCGAACACGGGCTGGTCGCTGCCGGTCAAGGCTTTGCGCAACACTTGTCGTGCGGCCCCACCTTCAGAGCGCATGGCAGACACCAGGACATTGGTGTCGATCACGAGGTTGACCATGAATGACAGCATATGTGCTGTCATTCCAAAGTGTCAACCGCCTTCCAGCATGGCCTCCACCAACTCCTGCACCGCCAGCGCCTCTTCGGCCGTGGCCAGCAGGTGGGGACGGCCCTGCAGCCACAGGTCGGCCTGGGTCAGTTGCCGTTGCAGCGCACTGCGCCGCGGGTCTTCGCCGGTGGTCCAGTCCACGGCCTCCACCCAGGGCCCGCCGTCGGAGCGCCACAGCTGGTAGAACTCGCGGAACTGGTGGTTCAGGCGACTGCCGCGCACGGTGACTTCCTGCCGGTCAGGCTGGCACCCGCCCGTGGTGGCGAGGATCGTGACGGGCCGACCGTCGGCAGTCTCCAAGCGCGCCAGCAGATCGAGTTCGCACAGGCGCGGGTCAGCCGGGTAGCGTGGGCCGGCGTGGGTTAGTTTCAGCGGCCCGAGAAAGCGCCCGGCCAGGAAGAGGAAGTGCGAGATCACCTCCCGCGTGAAGCCGCCTTCGTCGCGAAAGCGCAGCCAGTCAGCCTCGGCCTGCCAGGCGCGCGGCCAGGCGGGGTACTGCACGATGATGTCGATGCCCAGCAGCTCGCCGGTCTCGCCCGCGGCTATGGCGCGGCGCAGTTCTTCGAAGCCGCGCGAGGACGACTGCGTGAAGTTCACCACCCCCGGCAGGCGCGCGCTGCGCAGGCGTTCCAGCAGGTCGCGGCTGGCGGCGTTGTCGGTGCCCAGGGGCTTTTCCATGAACACGCCCTGGCCGGCGGCAGCCGCGGCCAGCGCGTAGGCCTTGCGCGGGCCGGGCGGGCAGGCGAGGTAGACCACGTCAGCGCCTTGCATCGCCGCTTCGGCACTGGCGGCCACTGGCAGCCCCGGCATCACCTCCTGCGCCTTGGCCACGGAGGCGGGCGAGGGGTCCCAGGCCCCCACCACCTCGAAGCGGGGGTGCACCAACGCGTTGTCCAGCATGCGCCGGCCCATGATGCCCAGGCCGATGAGGGCCATCTTGTGTGTCATTTCCGGTGCTCCAGTCGATCTTGCTGCAGCTTATCAACAAGGCCTGGGGGGCTGACGCGGTAGGCTGACAAGCCCCTTGGTCGGGGCGACCGTGCGTGCCGCTCGGCTAAGCGCCGCTCCCTAGAATGGTCGGTTTCCCCCAAGCGGCACACCTTCTGGAGCCACCGATGTCCACCGGGCTGATCCGCATCCGCGGCGCGCGCCAGCACAACCTGAAGAACCTGGACCTCGACATCCGCACGGGCGAGCTGACGGTGGTCACCGGGCCCAGCGGATCGGGCAAGTCCAGCCTCGTGTTCGACACGTTGTATGCCGAAGGCCAGCGGCGCTATGTCGAGACCTTCAGCGCCTACGCCCGGCAGTTCCTGGACCGCATGGACCGCCCAGCGGTAGACCGCGTGGACGGCGTGCCGCCGGCGATCGCCATCGACCAGACCAACCCGGTGCGTACCAGTCGCAGCACGGTCGGCACGATGACCGAGCTGAACGACCATCTGAAACTGCTGTTCGCCCGCGCCGGCCAGTTGTTTGACCGCCAGACCGCTCTGCCGGTGCGGCACGACACGCCCGAGACCATCCATGCCGACCTGCTGGACCGCGCCGCCGCGGCCGGCGATCCACGCCTGGTCTTCACCTTCCCGGTGGAGCTCCCCGCGGACACCACGCCCGAGCAGCAGGAGCAATGGTTGGCAGCCAGCGGCTTCACCCGCGTGCAGGCCGAGCGCCTGCAGGGCACGCGCAAGGTGCTGGACGTGGTGGCCGACCGCTTCCGCATGGCCAGCGTGGAGAAGGTGCGCGCGATGGAGGCCATTGAGCTGGCGCTCAAGCGCGGCGGTGGGCGACTGGATGTGCATGTGGCGGAGGAGCCCGCCGCCACCTGGCGTTACTCCACCGGCCTGCATTGCCCCGAGAGCGACCTGCGCTATGCCGACCCGCAGCCGGCGCTGTTCAGTTTCAACTCCGCCTTTGGTGCCTGCGAGACCTGCCGCGGCTTTGGCCGGGTCATCGGGGTGGACTTTGGCCTGGTGATTCCCGACCACCGCAAGACGCTACGCAACGGTGCCATCAAGCCCTTGCAGACGCCGGCCTGGAAGGAGTGCCAGGACGACCTGGTGAAGTACGCAGGAGATGCCGGCATCCCCCGTGACACGGCCTGGAGCCAGCTCACGCCCGCCCAGCGTGACTGGGTGATCGAGGGTGGCCCCGGCTGGAAAGGCCAATGGAACAAGCAGTGGTACGGCGTGCGCCGCTTCTTCGGCTACCTGGAGAGCAAGGCCTACAAGATGCACATCCGCGTGCTCTTGTCGAAGTACCGCAGCTACACGCCCTGCGGCGACTGCGGCGGCGCCCGACTCAAGCTCGAGGCCCTGCAGTGGCGCCTGGGCTCGAAGCCCGATGCCGACGCGGTGCTGGGGGCGGGCGCTTACCGCCGCTTCCTGCCCGTGGGCGTGGCCTGGTCGCGCGAGCAACTCGACGGCCTGCCGGGCCTGGCGCTGCACGACCTGATGCAGTTGCCGATCGAGAGGCTGCGCCGCTTCTTCGACGGCCTGAGCCTGCCCTCCACCCTGCTGGACGACGCGCTCAAGCTGCTGCTGGACGAGATCCGCACGCGCTTGA
>JBIKMY010000325.1:0-3147 GCA_044358945.1 Rubrivivax sp. | reverse complement strand
ACTTGGCGCCGGCCAGCAGACCCGCCATGTCCAGCACCAGCACGCGCTTGTCCTTCAGGGTGTCGGGCACCTCGCCGTTGACGATGCGCTGGGCCAGGCCCTCCACGATGGCGGTCTTGCCCACGCCCGGCTCTCCGATCAGCACGGGGTTGTTCTTGCTGCGGCGCTGCAGCACCTGGATGGCGCGGCGGATCTCGTCATCGCGGCCGATCACCGGGTCCAGCTTGCCCTGGCGGGCGCGCTCGGTGAGGTCCAAGGTGTACTTTTTCAAGGCCTCGCGCTGGCCTTCGGCCTCGGCCGAATCCACCTTCTGGCCGCCCCGCACGGCCTCGATGGCAGCCTCCAGCGCCTTGCGCGTCAGGCCGTGGCCGCGCACCACCCCACCCAGGTCGGTCTTGGCATCGGCCAGGGCGAGGAGGAACATCTCGCTGGCGATGAACTGGTCGCCGCGCTTGCTGCCTTCCTTGTCGGCGGCCTGCAGCAGCTGGATGAGATCCCGCCCAGCCTGCACCTGTCCCCCGCCCTGCACGGTGGGCAGGCCGTTGATCGCCGTGTCCATGGCGGTCTTGAGCGCCGCGGTGTTGGCCCCAGCGCGGTCCAGCAACGCCTTCGGGCCGTCAGCCTGCTGCAACATGGCCGACAGCAGGTGCGAGGGCTCGATGTAGGGGTTGTCGCGGGCGACAGCCAGGCTCTGCGCCTCGCCCAGGGCTTGCTGAAAGGCGGTGGTGAGTTTGTCGAGTCGCATGGGTTCCTCCTGCGTGATGCACAGGACTTGAGGCACCTGGGGGGGTTTTTCAAGTCGGGCCGGGGCCGGAAGGTGCTTTCTAGAATGGATTGATGGACATCCACCAGATCCAGGTCAAGTACGACCCGATTGCCGACCGCCTGCTGCTGCAGATCCGCACCCGGGAAGAGCAGTTGTTTCCCATCTGGCTGACGCGGCGCATGGTCGTCCGGCTGTGGCCACACTTTCGGGGCATGGTGTCGGGGCTGGCGGTCTCGCGTACCGCGCCCGCGGCGGTGGCCGTGCCGGAGGCCCGGGACATGCTGGCCGATGCAGCACGCGAGCGCGCCCTCAAGGCCGCAGATTTCAAGACCGCGTTCAACGCCTCGGCCGCCACGCAACCCCTGGGGCCCGAGCCCGTGCTGCCCATCGCCATTGACCTGCGCCCGGCCCCCGGACAGGCCGTGGTGCTGGTGATACGCGATACCCACGGGCGCAGCCTGGAGCTGGCCTTCGGCGAAGACCTGGCCCATGGCCTGCTGAAGCTGGTGGAAAGCGCCCTGGCGGGCTCGGAGTGGGGCCTGGTCACGCCTGCCGCAGCGCAGCCGGCAGAGCCGGGGACGCCTCCGGCCCGGGTGTTGAACTAAGGAATCCACCGGCTGGTGCGGCGGGCCGGGTGTTCAACCAGGCCCGCGTGGCGCCAGGGTGAAGGACATCCTCAGCCCTGGGCCAGCTCCTGCGCCAGTTGTGGCTTGCGCACCTTGCCCAGCGCGGTGCGGGGCAACTCCTGGCGGATGACGATGCGACGAGGATGCTTGTAACGGGCCAGCCGCTGGACGAACAGCGCCTGCAGCCCCGGCAGGTCCACGGCCTGCCCCCGCAGGGGCACCAGGGCCAGCGCTGGCACCTCGCCCCACTGCGCGTCCGGCACGCCGACCACCGCGCACTCGGCCACACCGGGGAAGGATTCCACCAGCGCCTCGATCTCGGCCGGGAAAACCTTCTCCCCGCCGGAATTGATCATGTCCTTCGAGCGCCCCACTACCTCGTAGGCGCCGTCGGGGCGCTGGCGCGCCAGGTCGCCCGTGCAGAACCAGCCGTCCACGAAGCCGCTGCCCGTGGGCTCGCCCAGGTAGCCCCGCATGACGTTGGGGCCCCGCAGTTGGATCTCACCCACTTCACCGGCCGGCACGTCGGCACCGTCAGCGCCGGCCAAGCGCACCTGCACCCCTGGCGCGGGCCAGCCTGCCAGGGCGGGACAGGACGCGGCCTGGTCCGGGGTGGTGGCGATGCTGAAGGGGCCGGTCTCGGTGGCACCGTACACCTGGGCGACCGGCACGCCGCGCTGCTGGAATCGTTCGATCAAGGCCAGCGGCACCACCGAAGAGCCGCTGTTGATGAATTGAAGGCCCGACAGGTCGGTGTCCGCCCACTGGGGGTGCTCGAAGATGGCGCGCATGGTGGCCGGCACCAGCAGCGAGGTCTGCGGGCGCCAGGCCGCCACGTCCTGCAGCCACAGGCCGGGGTCGAAGCGGGCATGCAGGCGCACGGCGCCGCCGGCCAGCAGCGCCGGCATCACCTGGATGCACAGCCCCCCCACGTGAAACAGCGGTAGCAGCCCGAGCACGCGCGTGTGCGGCCCGAAGCCCTGCACAGCCGCCGCCGCGCAGGCGTTGGCCAGCACCTGCGCATGGGTGTGCACGGCCCCCTTGGGCAGCCCGGTGGTGCCCGAGGTGTAGACCAGCATCAGGTCGCCCGGCTGCACACCCTGGTGGGCTTGCGATGTGCGGGCCAGCTCAGCGGTCTGGTCCAGATGCGCCACCCGGTCCTGCATGTCGGCCGTGCCTGTGACGCAGCGCGCCTTTGCGTGCCCCAGCACCTGTCGCAACTCCTCGTCGGTCAGGCGCCAGTTCAGCGGCAGAAACACCGCACCCAGTCGCCCGCAGGCAAACAGGGCAGCCAGCATCTGCGGCGTGTTCAAGCCCAGCCAGGCCACCACGTCGCCAGCGCCCACGCCCTGGGGGGCCCAGGCGTCCGCCTGCGCCTGGATCGCCTGCTCGAAATCCCGGCGGCTCCATTCCAGGACACCGGCGGACAGGCACGGCGCCTGCGGATCGGCCGCCAGCAAGCGCTGCCAGACCGCCTCCAGCGTGGCTTCGCCGGGCTGCGGCCCAGCGGCTGGCTGGTTCACTCGCTCACCTCGTCGCGCTCACCCGGCTCGTAAAGGCATTCGCGGCCCAGGCGGTCCACGCAAAGCTCGGCCGTCCAGGGCAGCATGAGCGAGCCGCAGCGGGAATCGCGGTAGATGCGTTCCAGCGGCAGGCTCTTGAGCATGGACTGCCCGCCGCAGGTACGGATGGCCAGCCGCGCGATGTCATTGGCTCCTTCCATGATGCTGTGGTGGGCGGCGTACAGGCGCATGC
>JBIKMY010000404.1:0-2603 GCA_044358945.1 Rubrivivax sp. | reverse complement strand
CGAAAATCTTCCCCGGGTTCATGATGTTCTTCGGGTCCAGCGAGCGCTTGATCTGGCGCATCAGGTCCACGGCACCGACGCCGGCCTCGTCCACCAGGAAGCCCATCTTGTGCAGGCCGATGCCGTGCTCGCCGGTGCAGGTGCCTTCCATGGCGATGGCGCGTTGCACCATCTGCAGGCTCAGTCGCTCGGCCGTGGCGCGTTGGCCGAGGTCACCGTCCTTGACCAGGTAGGCCAGGTGGAAGTTGCCGTCGCCCACGTGGCCCACGATGTAGTGCGGCAGGCCGGACTCGGCCGCTTCCTGCACCGAGATGTCGATGATCTCGGCCAGGCGCGAAATCGGCACGCAGGTGTCGGTGGTGACGGTGCGGCAGCCGGGGTTGCTGCTCATCCCGGCAAAGTAGGCCTTGTGGCGCGCGGTCCAGAGCCGCGTGCGCTCCTCGGGTGTGCTGGCCCACTCGAAGCCCTCGCCGCCCTGCTCGCCGGCGATGTCCTGCACCGTCTCGGCCTGCTCCTTCACGCCCGCGTCGGTGCCGTGGAACTCCATCAGCAGCAGCGGCGACTCGCGCATGCTCAGGCCGCTCTGGGCGTTGACGGCCCGCACCGCGTTGGCGTCCAGCAGCTCGCAGCGCGCGATCGGCACGCCCATCTGGATCACCTGGATGGTCGTGGCCACGGCCGCCTGGACGCTGGGGAAGTGGCAGATGGCGGCGCTCACGGCCTCGGGCAGCGGGTAGAGCTTGAGCGTGACCTCGGTGATGACCCCCAGCGTGCCCTCGCTGCCCACCATCAGGCGCGTGAGGTCGTAGCCGGCGCTGGACTTCTTGGCGCGTGTGCCGGTGCGGATCACCTCGCCGCTGGCCGTCACCACCGTCAGGCCCAGCACGTTCTCGCGCATGGTGCCGTAGCGCACGGCGTTCGTGCCGCTGGCGCGCGTGGCGGCCATGCCGCCCAGGCTGGCGTTGGCGCCGGGGTCGATGGGGAAGAACAGGCCGGTGTCCCGGATCTCACGGTTGAGTTGCTCGCGCGTGACGCCGGCCTGGACCGTGACCGTCAGGTCTTCGGGGTTGACGCGCACGATCTGCGTCATGCGGCTCACGTCCACGCTCACCCCGCCCTGCACCGCCAGCAAGTGGCCTTCCAGCGACGAACCGGTGCCGTAGGGGATCACGGGCACCGCGTGCGCGTCGGCCAGCTTCACCACCGTCACCACGTCGTCGGTGCTCTCGCAGAACACCACCACCTCGGGCGGTGTGATGGGGAAGGGCGACTCGTCGCGTCCGTGCTGCTCGCGCACCGCCGGCGCGGTGGAGCAGCGCTCACCGAAATGGGCGCGCAGGCCTGCCAGCATCTGGGCGGGCACGGGGCGGATGTCGACGCGCGGGGCGAAATCGTGGGGGGCGTTCATGGCAGTCTCCAGTCTTCGGGCGTGGCATGGCTGCGCTTGGGGGGCGGCCTGCCGGTCCCCCGATCTTCGCGCATCCGGCGCCCCGCCGCGAACCTGAAGCCCTACGAGCGCGTGCACCTTGGGGGTATGCGCGCCGCTGATATAGCATCGCCCGCACCATGAGTAACCGCCTCACCCAGATCGCCACCCGCACCGGAGACGACGGCACCACCGGCCTCGGCGACGGCACCCGCGTGCCCAAGGACCACCTGCGCGTGGAGGCCATGGGCGATGTGGACGAGCTCAACTCCTCCATCGGCGTGTTGCTGGCCGAACCCTTGCCCGACGATGTGCGCGAGCTGCTGGTGACGGTGCAGCACGAGCTGTTCAACCTGGGCGGCGAGCTGTCCATCCCGGCCGTGGCCGGCCTGGATGCGGCGTTGGCGCGCCACAACGAGACCCTGCCCCGCCTGAAGGAGTTCATCCTGCCCGCAGGCACTCGCAGCGCCGCACTGGCCCACGTCAGCCGCACCATCGCCCGCAGGGCGGAGCGGGCCGTGGTGCACCTGGGGCTGTCCGAGTCCATCAACGAGGCGCCCCGGCAGTACCTCAACCGCCTGTCCGACCTGATGTTCGTGCTGGCGCGCGTGCTCAACCGCGCCAACCTGGACGGTCTGGGCGGGGATGACTTGTACTGGAAGAGCGAGCGCCTCGCACGCGGCGAGGGCTGAGCCCCTTACCCCCGGCGCCTGGCCTTCACCGCCTCGCTCAGGGTCTCCAGCACCTGGAGCGAATCTTCCCAGCCGATGCAGGCGTCGGTGATGCTCTGGCCGTAGCGCAGCGCGGCGGGGTCGTCCTTGCCGGGGGTGAACTTCTGCGCGCCGTCCGTCAGGTGGCTTTCCACCATCACGCCGAAGACCTGTCGGCTGCCCCCGCCCACCTGCGCGGCGATGTCGCGCGCCACCTCGATCTGGCGCTGGTGCTGCTTGCTGGAGTTGGCGTGGCTGAAGTCGATCATCAGGCGCGACTCCAGCTTGGCCGCTTCAAGCTCCTTGCAGGCCGCGGCCACGCTGGCCGCGTCGTAGTTGGGGGCCTTGCCGCCGCGCAGGATGACGTGGCAGTCCTTGTTGCCCTTGGTCTCGACGATGGCCACCTGCCCGTTCTTGTGCACGGACAGGAAGTGGTGCGGCCGCGCTGCGGCCTGGATGGCGTCGGT
>JBIKMY010000324.1:0-3150 GCA_044358945.1 Rubrivivax sp. | reverse complement strand
GGGCGATCACCCCAGCCTCCAGCTTGTAGCAGCCGCGCAGCACCCATTCGCACTCCATCAGCACCGAAGCGGCGATGGTGCAGGGTTCCGAGGCCACCAGCTTTTCTGCTGCGCGGGCTTGTCTGGCGTCGTCTCCGACGATCAGCCGGACCACGACGTTGGTGTCCAGTGCGGCCATCAGCGGGTGCGCGATCGCGTGTTCTTGGAGGCGGCCCCTGAGCGCGTTGTCTTGGGGGGCATCTGGGCCGCGGCCTGACGCAACACGTCGGCGTTCATTTCCTCAACCGTGACCGTGGGCCCGCTGTAGGCCAGGCGGCGGCGGATGGCCGCCAGGCCTTCAGAAAGCGCTACCTTGGAGTCCGGTGCCGACGGCCTGAGCAACACGCCCTCGGGGGTGTCGTGCACTTCGAGCTGGGTGCCGGGCCCCCACTGCAGCGCCACGCGCAAGGTCTTCGGGATGATGACCTGCCCCTTGCTGGAGAGTGTGGTGTGTTGCATGGCGCCTGCTACGGATCAGTAAGTCTTGAATCTTACGCTCGCCATGAGACAGCGCGGGAGAAGCCAGATGGCTTGGCTGGTTGCCCCGCGCCCCGCCCCGCTCAATCCGCCTTGATGTCGTTGTCCTTCACCACCTTGGCCCAGGTGTCGATCTGCGCGTCGATGAAGGCGCGGGCGGCTTCGGGGCTGTCGGTGCGCACGTCGATGCCCTGGCCGGCCAGCTTGGACGCCACCTCGGGCGACTTCAGCACGGTGTTGATCGCGGCGTTCATCTGACGTACCACCTCGGGCGGGGTCTTGGCCGGGGCCAGCACGGCCCACCAGGCTGGGGCGTCGAAGCCGGCAAAGCCGCTCTCGGCCACGGTGGGTACGTCCGGCAGGTTGCCCGAGCGCTTGCTGGTGGTGACGGCCAGGGCGCGCAGGCGCTTGCTGTCCAGGTGCGGCTTGGTGAGGAACACCGAGCCGATGGACAGCGGCACATGCCCGGCCAGGGCGTCGTTCATCAAGGGGCCGCCGCCGCGGTAGGGCACGTGCACGAGGTTGAGCTTGTTGCCGCGCGCCAGCAGCGCCACGGCCAGATGCCCCAGGCTGCCTGAGCCGATGCTGCCGTAGCTCACGCCCTTGGCGGTTCGGCCTGCGGCCACCACGTCAGCGAAGGTCTTGTAGGGCGAGTCGGCCTGCGTGGCCAGCACCATGGCGCCGGTGCCCACCAGCGCCACGGGCGCCAGGTCGCGCCGGGTGTCGAAGGGCATGGACGGGATGAGCGAGGGGTTCACGCCGTGGGTGTCGAACACCACCGCAAAGGTGTAGCCGTCAGCTGGCGCCGCGGCCACGGCAGCCGTACCGATGGAGCCGGAAGCACCGCCCTTGTTCTCCACCACCACGGTCTGGCCGAGTTGCTGCTGCAGCGGGCCTTGCAGGATGCGCGCGACCTGGTCGACCGAGCCGCCCGGCGGGAACACCGCCACCAGCTTGATGGGCTGGGCCTTGGGCCAGGCCTGGGCGAGGGCGGCAGCCGACCAGCCCAGGGTCAGGGTGGTGGCCAACATGGCTGCGACGGCCAGTCGGCGGCTGAGTGAGGTGAGCGGCATGGCGCAAAGACTCCGTGGTGGGTGTGGGCCACGGAGTGTGTCGCAGCCGGGATGTCCCAGCGCGGCAGTGGACCGCTCAGGGCCGTGGCCGTGCGGGCCCGCGCTCTTGCCGGGCCAAGGCCAGCTGGGTGTCCAGCTCGGCCTCGCTGATGCGCTTGAGCACGCAGAAGTTGGCCTTGGTCAGCGAGCTGGCCTCGTACGTGCGCAGCAGCAGCGCACGCTCACGGCGCGCCGGGTCGTCAGGCAAAGCGCTGGACGCCTGGGCGTGCGGGGTTTCGGGATGCGGCCGCCCCTGGTGTCCCTCGGCGCGCAGGTTCTGGCGGGGTGGCCGCGCGTCCCGCTGCGGCACTTGCGCCCGATCGGGGCCGCGGTGCCCGGGCCGTTCGGAGCGGGCGGGTCGATCGGTCAGTGCACCTGGGTCTCGCGCTGGTCGAGGTTCACGCCGCTCACGGAACTCGCGCGGCGCGCGGGGGGGTCGCCCGCCTGGGCTTGGGCCGCCTTCGCGAGCTGCCCGCTCCTGGCGGGGCGGTTGCGCCTGATCGGGCGCGTCCAGCGCGCCTGGCGCGCCGGGCAGGTCTTCACCCGTGGCGCCACCGGGCTGCTGGGCGCGGGGCGGGCGTGGGCTGCGCGGGCCACGGGCCTGCGCCTCGGCGGCCCGGCGTGCGGCCACGATGGCCCGGCGCCGCTCCACCTCCTCGCGCGCGGCCTGGCGGTGTTCATCGGCAATCTCGCCCGCGGGCTGCCCGTCCAGGTCGAAGCGGCTGGACGCGGCCACCAGCGCCTTGAGGTAGGGCGTGCTGGTGGTGTGCCGGTGCAACACGATGGACAAGGCCTTGCGCGTGAACAGGCCCGGCGCACGCTCCTGGATGTCGGCCTGGATTCGCAGCTTGATGGGCTTGGGCGGGTCCTCCGTGCCGAACAAGGCGGGGAACATCTCTGCCAGACGGGCGGCGCACGCCGCAGGAGACAGGTCGCTCTTGGCTGGTGCTGGTGCTGGTCCAGCGCCCTCTTCCGCGCCAGAGGCCTCGGGCTCCTGGCCTTCTATGGCAGCCTCTTCGGAAACTGCTCCGGCAACCTGTTCGGCAGGCTCTTCGGCCGCTGGCTCTGTGGCGGCCTCTGGCGAGGCCTGTGTCGGCCGCATCACGCTGCCCGCTTCGGCGGGGGCTGCATCGTGAGCCTCGGCCAAGGGGGCGGTGGCTTCCTGGGGCATCTCGGCATGGTCCGCCGGGGCGGCCGGTGCGGAATCGTTCTCAATGGACATCGGCTCGCGGCGCCTTCTCTTGGAGGGTTGGGGCGGTATACAGGCAAGGGGCAGGGGCGAGATTGTCGCTGTGTCTGCAGCTGTGCCCGCAGGCCTGGGGCGAAGGGGTGCGTTACGCGTGTCACCGGTGGCGCAGGCGGTACGCTTGAGGCCTTGTTCTGACTCTGACCGATCGCCATGAATGACACCTCCCGCATCGCGCTGTTGACTGCCGCCGGCAGTGGACTGGGGGCCGCAGCCGCCCGTGAGCTCGCCGCCGATGGCTGGCAGGTGGCCATCCTCTCGTCGTCCGGCCGGGGC
>JBIKMY010000322.1:0-3186 GCA_044358945.1 Rubrivivax sp. | reverse complement strand
CGGCCTGCCGCCGTTCAACGGCTTCATCAGCAAGGAGATGATGCTGCACGAGGCCCTGCACGCCGGGGACGGCGGCTTCTGGGGCGGCGCGCCCTGGGTGTCGTGGGTGGTGGGCCTGCTGGCCACCCTGGGCGGCCTGTGTTCTGCGGCCTACTCGCTGCGTCTGGTGCACGACACCTTCTTCGGCCGGCCGGGTGGCGCATGGCCCCACCCGCAGCCGCACGAGCCCCCTTGGGGCATGAAGGCACCGGTACTGGTGTTCGTGGCCTTGTGCATCGCGGTGGGCCTGGCCCCCATGACCGTGGCCGGGCCGCTGGTGGCCAGCGTGGCCACGGTGGTGCTGGGTGCGCCGGCACCCGCGTTCGAACTGGCCCTGTGGCATGGCCTCAACCTGCCGCTGGCGCTCAGCGCGGTGGCGCTGGGCGGCGGGGCCTGGCTGTACCTGGGCGTGCGGCGCGGCGGCGCCTTGCACCGGTACCAGCCACGCGCCTGGTCGGGCAAGGCGGCTTCCACGGCCGTCATCGATGGCCTGTTCGGCACGGCTGGGCGCATCACGGCGGCGCTGGAGAACGGCTCGCTGCAGCGCTACGTGGCCTGCATGGTGGCCAGCGTCATCGTGCTGGCGGCCTGGCCCTTCCTCACTGGGCCCGGTGCCTTGCCCCAGGCCGGCGCGCGCGCGCTGCTGCCGGCTTCGGCCTTGGCGGTCGCGGTGTGGGCGCTGCTGCTGGTGACCGGGGCGGCGGTGGTGGTGCTGCACCGCCAGCGTTTCACCGCCACGGTGCTGCTGGGTGCGGTGGGCCTGGTGGCATCACTCACCTTCGTGGCCCTGTCCGCGCCGGACCTGGCGCTGACGCAGTTGTCGGTGGACGTGGTGTCCACGGCACTGCTGCTCATGGGCCTGGCCCTGCTGCCGCAGGTGTCGCCCGTGGAGTCCAGGATCGGTCGAAGAGGCCGCGACGCGCTGCTGGCGCTGGCCGGCGGCGGTGGCATCGCGTGGCTCACGTGGCTGATGCTCACCTCAGACCACGATTCGATTTCCTGGTACTTCCTGCAGCAATCGGTGCCGGCCGGTGGCGGTGCGAACTCAGTCAACGTCATCCTGGTGGATTTCCGTGGCTATGACACCTTCGGTGAGATCACCGTGCTGGGCATTGCCGCGGTGGGCGTGCTGGCGCTGCTTGATGGCATGCGGGTCAGGCGACCTGAGCGGGACGCCGACGGCCGCGCCTGGAGTTTTGCGCGGGAGCCGTTGATGCTGCGCGTGGGCGCACGTCTGGTGCTGCCCATGGCCCTGGTGGCCACGGCGTACATCTTCTGGCGCGGCCACGGCCTGCCTGGGGGCGGCTTCATCGCCGGTCTGGTGACGGCGGTGGCCCTGGTGCTGCAGTACATGGCGGTGGGCCAGGCCCGTGCCGAGGCCGTCTTGCGCGCCGGAGGCGGGCGCCGCTTCACGCGCTGGATTGGCGTGGGCCTGGCCATTGCCGGCGCAACCGGGGCGGGCGCGTTCCTGTTCGGCCGCCCTTTCCTGACCAGCGCGCACGGCCATCCGGTGCTGCCGCTGCTGGGCGAGGTGCCGCTGGCCACGGCCGCCTTGTTCGACCTGGGCGTGTACGTCACGGTGGTGGGGGCCACCATGCTGATGTTGTCCGTGCTGGGCGCGGCCAGCAAGGAGCCGTCCCGAGAGACGGCCCGCGCCGGGCGGCCGGGCGCGGCCGCTGTCTCGAAAGGATCCCGCTGATGTCCCTGGAGTTCCTGGTGTCCACCGGCATTGGCTGGATCGTGGCGTGCGGCATCTATCTGCTGCTGCGCGGGCGCACCTACTCCGTGGTGCTGGGCCTGAGCCTGCTGGGCTATGCGGTCAACGTGTTCATCTTCGCGATGGGGCGCCTGTGGTCGGGCGCGCCGCCGATTCTGCAGGGCTCGGGCCCGTTCGCCGATCCGCTGCCGCAGGCCCTGGTGCTGACGGCCATCGTCATCGGCTTCGCGACCACGGGTTTCGTCATCGAGCTGGCGCTGCGCAGCCGCCACGAGAACGGCAGCGACCATGTCGACGCCCGGCCTGACGCTGCGGGGGATGGTCGATGACGGCCTGGGCCAGCGCGGGGTGGTGGTGGCAGCATCTGCCGGTGCTGCCGGTCCTGCTGCCTGCGTTCACCGCCATGGCGCTGCTGATCCTGGGCGACCATGGGGGCAGTTCCAGCGGTCATGCGCCAGCCCGGCTGCGCTGGGCCCGTCGCATCGGCCTGGCCTCGGCCTGCCTGGGTCTGGGGCTGGCCGTGCTGCTGGTGGGGCAGGCGGCATCCGGCGTGCTGGCCGTGTACCGGGTGGGTGACTGGCCCGCGCCTTACGGCATCGTGCTGGTGGTGGACCGCCTGGGCGCCATGATGCTGCTGTTGACGAGCCTGGTCGCGCTGCCGGTGCTGGCGTACGCCAGCGGCGGCTGGGATGCCCATGGGCGCTACTTTCACGCCATGTTCCAGTTCCAGCTCATGGGCTTGAACGGCGCCTTCGTCACTGGCGACCTCTTCAACCTGTTCGTCTTCTTTGAGGTGCTGCTGATCGCCTCCTACGTGCTGATGGTGCACGGGCAGGGCGGACAGCGCTTCAAGGTCGGCCTGCACTATGTGGTGCTGAACCTGGTGGCCTCGGCGCTGTTCCTCATTGGCGTGTCCCTGTTGTACGCCCGTACGGGCACCTTGAACCTGGCCGATCTGGCCCTGCGGGTGCCCATGGTGCAGGGGCCCGACGCGGTGGTGGTGCAGGCCGCCGGCCTGGTGCTGCTGGTCGTCTTCGGCTTCAAGGCGGCGCTGGCACCCCTGTCGCTGTGGCTGCCGGCCACCTACGCCGCGGCGGCGGCACCGGTGGCAGCGCTGTTCGCCTTGATGACCAAGGTGGGCGTGTACGCCATCCTGCGCGTGCAGGGCGTGGTCTTCGGGCCGGAGGCCGGTGACTCCGCCCTGGTGGCCGAGCCGCTGCTGCTGCCCCTGGCCCTGGCCACCAGCGTCCTGGGCGTGCTGGGCGCACTGGCGGCGCGCACCCTGGAGCGCTTGGTCGCCTGGCTGACGGTGGCCTCGGTGGGCACCATCCTGCTGGGCATCGGGCTGTTCGGCAGTGCCGGCTGGGCGGCAGCGCTGTACTACATGGCCAACAGCACCCTGGTGGTGGCCGGTCTGTTCCTGCTGTCGG
>JBIKMY010000321.1:0-3189 GCA_044358945.1 Rubrivivax sp. | reverse complement strand
GGGGCCTGGCTGGCCGAACGGCTGCAGGCGGACCTGGGGCTGGCGGGGCGCCATGGCGTGATCTCCAGCACCCTGCACCGCGACGACTTCGGCTCGCGCGGCCTGGCCGGGGCGGACACCACCGATTTGCCCTTTGCCATCGAGGGCCGCCACATCGTGTTGGTGGACGACGTGCTCTACACGGGCCGCACCATCCGCGCCGTGGTCAACGAGTTGTATGACTTCGGGCGCCCGGCCAGCGTGCAACTGGCCGTGCTGGTGGACCGCGGCGGCCGTGAGTTGCCGATTGCCGCTGCCTACGCAGCGGCGCGCATTGCCATGCCGGCCACGCAGCGGCTGTCGCTGAGCCGGGAGCCCTCCGGGCGCTTCAGCTTTCTGGTCCGGGACAAGGGAGAAAGAGGCTGATGCTCTCGCGCCGCAATCCACAGCTCAACCGTCACGGTGAGCTGATCCACCTGCTGTCCATCGAGGGCCTGCCCAAAGCCGTGCTCACGCAGTTGCTGGACACCGCCGGCACCTTCCTGTCGGTCAACGACCGTGAGGTCAAGAAGGTGCCGCTGCTGCGCGGCAAGAGCGTGTTCAACCTGTTCTTCGAGAACAGCACACGCACCCGCACCACCTTCGAGATCGCGGCCAAGCGCCTGTCGGCCGATGTGCTGAACCTGGACATCGCACGCTCGTCGGCCTCCAAGGGCGAGAGCCTGCTCGACACCATCGCCAACCTGTCAGCGATGCACGCCGACATGTTCGTCGTGCGCCACAGCGAGAGCGGCGCGCCTTACCTCATCGCCCAGCACTGCGCGCCGCATGTCCATGTGGTGAATGCTGGTGACGGCCGGCACGCCCACCCCACGCAGGGGCTGCTGGACATGTACACCATCCGCCACTACAAGCGCGATTTTTCCAACCTCACGGTGGCCATCGTGGGCGACATCGTGCACTCGCGTGTGGCGCGCTCCGACATCCACGCGCTCACCACCCTGGGCGTGCCGGAGATACGCGCGGTGGGCCCGCGCACCCTGGTGCCGGGGGACCTGCGGGACATGGGCGTGCGGGTGTGCCACGACATGGCCGAGGGCATCCGCGACGCCGACGTCATCATCATGCTGCGGCTGCAGAACGAGCGGATGAGCGGCGCCATGCTGCCCAGCGCCGGCGAGTTCGCCAAGAAGTTCGGCCTGACACCCGAGAAGCTGGCGCTGGCCAAACCGGATGCCATCGTCATGCACCCAGGCCCCATCAACCGCGGCGTGGAAATCGACTCGCGCGTGGCCGATGGTGCGCAAAGCGTGATCCTGCCGCAGGTCACCTTCGGCATTGCGGTGCGCATGGCCGTCATGTCCATCATCGCGGGGAACGAGGCATGAAGATCGTCATCCGCAACGGCCGCGTGATCGACCCCGCCAGCGGGCGCGACGAGATTACCGATGTGCGCATCGCCACCGGTCGCATCGTGGGCATCGGCCCCGTGCCGGCCGACTTCGGCGCCGACCGCGTGCTGGAGGCCGCGGGCTGCATCGTCGCCCCCGGCCTGGTCGACCTGGCCGCGCGCCTGCGCGAGCCCGGCTTGGAACACGAGGGCATGCTGGAGAGCGAACTGGCGGCGGCCGCGGCTGGTGGGGTCACCAGCCTGGTATGCCCGCCCGACACCGACCCCGCGCTGGACGAGCCCGGCCTGGTGGAGATGCTGAAGTTCCGCGCCCGCAAGCTCAGCCGCTGCCGGCTGTTCCCCCTGGGTGCGCTGACGCGCGGCCTGCAGGGCGAGGCGCTGACCGAGATGGCCGAGCTCACCGAGGCCGGCTGCGTGGGCTTCTCGCAGGCGGAAGTGGCACTGACCGACACGCTGGTGCTGCAGCGCGCGCTGCAGTACGCCGCCACCTTCGGTTACACCGTGTGGCTGCGTCCGCAGGACCGCTGGCTGGGCAAGGGCGTGGCCGCCAGCGGCGCCATCGCCACGCGGCTGGGCCTGTCGGGCGTGCCGGTGGCCGCCGAGACCATCGCCTTGCACACCCTTTTCGAGCTGGTGCGGGTGACGGGTGCACGGGTGCACCTGTGCCGCCTGTCCAGCGCCGCTGGCGTGGTCCTGCTGCGTGCGGCCAAGGCCGAGGGCTTGCCGGTGACGGCGGATGTCAGCATCAACTCGTTGCACCTGACGGACGTGGACATCGGCTACTTCAACCCCGCCATGCGCCTGAACCCGCCCCTGCGTCAGCAGCGCGACCGGGATGCGCTGCGCGCCGCGCTGGCCGACGGCACGATCGACGCCCTGGTCAGCGACCACATGCCCGTGGGCACCGACGAGAAGCACCTGCCGTTTGCCGAGGCCATGCCGGGGGCCACCGGGCTGGAGCTGCTGCTGAGCCTGGCGCTGAAGTGGGGCGCCGAGACCGCCCCGGGCGGACAGGGTCTGCACCGCGCGCTGTCCGTGGTGACCGCGGCCCCCGTGCGGGTCTTGGGGCCCAGCGTCGGCTCGCTGGCGGAGAGTGCCGGGCGGCTGATCGAGGGCGGCGTGGCCGACATGTGCGTCTTCGACCCCCAAGCCACCTGGACCGTCACGGCCGATGGCCTGCGCAGCCAGGGCAAGCACACCCCGTTCGCGTTCGAGCACGGTGGGGTACAGATGCCCGGCCGCGTGCGCGCCACTCTGGTGGCAGGCACCGTGGCTTACGAAGCCGCCGGCTGAGGGCGCCGCCTTGCACTCCCTGTGGCGCCTGGCCGTTCGCGCCCCGTGGCGTCTGGTGCGGGCGGTGGTGCATGTGCTGCACGGCGTGGCGTGGGTGCTGTTGGGTTTTCCGCGCATGGATGCGGCTGGCCGTCAGGCCCGCATCGCCTGGTGGGCGCGGAGGATGTTCGCCGTGCTGGGCATCGGCCTGGAGGTGCGCGGCGTCTTCCGGTCCGGTGCCAAGCTCATCGTGGCCAACCATATTTCCTGGCTCGACATCATGGCCGTGCATGCCGTGTGTCCGCAGGCCCGCTTCGTCTCCAAGGCCGATGTCCAGGCCTGGCCGCTGATCGGGCGCCTGGTGGGGGCGGCCGGCACGCTGTACATCGTCCGCGAGAAGGCCCGGGATGCGCTGCGCGTCGTGCACCAGATGGCCGACGCCTTGTCCTTGGGCGACACGGTGGCCGTCTTTCCCGAAGGCACCACGGGCCATGGGCACGAACTGCTGCCCTTTCATGCCAATCTGT
>JBIKMY010000360.1:0-2901 GCA_044358945.1 Rubrivivax sp. | reverse complement strand
GGTCAACATGGAGGCCGATCTGGCCGGCCAGGTGCTGCGCGACGAGGAGCGCGTGAACCGCATGGAGGTCGAGATCGATCGCGACCTCTCCGGCATCATCGCCCGTCGCCAGCCCACGGCGCGTGACCTTCGTCTGCTGATCGCCATCAGCAAGATCATCGCCAACCTCGAGCGCGTGGGCGACGAGGCGTCTCGAATCGCCCGGGTGGTGCAGCGTCTCGGCGCGGTGGGCATGCCCGGGCGCCGCCTGCCCGTGGGCGACCTGCAGTTCGAGTGCGATCTGGCCGTGGCGCAGTTGCGCAAATCGCTGGACGCCTTCGCCCGCCTGGACACCCGCATGGCCCTGGAGGTGCTCAAGCACGACGACCAGATCGACCAGGAGTTCGAGGGGATGATGCGCAAGCTGATCACCTACATGATGGAAGATCCGCGCACCATTTCCTCCAGCATCGACCTCGTGTTCGTGGCCAAGGCGGTGGAACGCGTGGGCGACCACGCCAAGAATCTGGCCGAGGCGGTGATTTACATCGTCAAGGGTGCCGATGTACGCCATACCCCCATGGTGGACATCGAATCGATGGCCAAGTGAGGCCCTGAACCGGATGTCAGGCCAAGGCACATGACCACAAGCCGCCTGTTGGTGGTGGAGGACGAACCCTCCATCGCTGAACTCATCTCCATCAACCTGCGCCATGCGGGCTTTTCCGTGGTGACTGCCGAGTCGGCCGAGGCCGCCAGGGAGCTGGTAGACCGCGAACTGCCCGGCCTTGTTGTGCTGGACTGGATGCTGCCGGACCGCAGCGGCATTGCGCTGTGCAGGCAGTGGCGAGCGGAGTCGCGCACGCGCGATCTGCCGGTGATCATGCTGACGGCTCGCGCCGAAGAGGCCGACCAGGTGCAGGGCCTGGAGGCCGGCGCCGATGACTACCTCGTCAAGCCCTTCTCGCCGCGTACGCTGGTGGCCCGTGTGCGCGCGGTGTTGCGCCGCCGTTCCCCCCAAGCCCTGGACGATGCGGTGCAGATGGGGCCCTTGAAGCTGGACCCATCAACCCGCCGCGTGACCTGCCTGACGGGGGGCGTGCCGACGGAGATCCGGCTGGGCCCCACCGAGTTCCGTCTTCTTCATTACCTGCTGACCCACCCTGAGCGGGTGCACAGCCGCGCCCAGTTGCTGGATCGGGTGTGGGGCGACCACGTGTTCATCGAGGAACGCACGGTGGACGTCCACATCAAGCGTCTGCGCGAGTCCTTGTCCGTGGCGGATTGCTCGGGCATGGTCGAGACGGTGCGTGGCGCCGGTTACCGCCTGGCCGCCTTGCCCCAGATCGTCACCGGCTGAGGCGCTTGCGTTCATGGAAGGCCTGCTCTCCGGCATCATCGGGCTGCTGACCTTCATGCTTGTCGGCCTGTTGGCCGGGGCGGGTGTCGGGGCTTTCTGGGATGTGGCCTTGTTCTTGTCTTGGGCAGGGGCGACCGCTGGAGCCATCGGCTTCGTGACGCGAGACCGCCTGCGTGCGGGGCGCCTGCTGGACTGGTTGCGCGGTCCGCTGGACGTGCCGGCGCCTCGGCAGGCGGGTTTCTGGGGCGAACTGGCCTACCGGTCCGAGCGAGCGTTGGTGCGCCGTGACGAAGCCACGCACCGCGAACGTGAACGCCGCGAACAGTTCCTGTCCGCCATCGAAGCTTCGCCCAACGGTGTGCTGTTGCTCGGCGCGCAGGGCCAGATCGAGTGGTGCAACCGCGTGGCCGCCGACCACTTCGGCCTGGACCCACAGCGCGATGTGCAGCAGCCCATCACCAACCTGGTGCGAACGCCGGCCTTCGTGGCCTATCTCCAGGCGGGGCAATACCTGCAACCGGTGATCTATCCCAACCCGCGAGCCCACGGCACGTTGTCGGTCTTCATCAAGCCCTACGGCCCGGGCCTGAAATTGGTGCTGTCGCAGGACATCACCGAGCGCGAGCGCGCCGAGACCATGCGACGGGACTTCGTGGCCAATGTCTCGCATGAGATCCGCACACCGCTCACCGTGCTGTCCGGCTTTGTCGAGACCCTGGCCACGCTGTCGCTGCGGCCTGACGAACATCAGCGTGTGCTGCACCTCATGGAGCAGCAGACGGGCCGGATGCAGGCATTGGTGGCCGACCTGCTGACACTGGCGCAACTCGAGGGCAGCCCCCGTCCTCAGGTGGACGGCTGGGTGCCGGTGTCCACCCTCCTGGAGCGGGCCCTCGCCGACGCGCAGTCCTTGTCAGTGGGCCGACACCAGATTGTCGTCGCGCCCGCGCAGGCCACCGAAGTGGCGTGCAATCTCACCGAGATGCACAGCGCCTTGGGCAATCTGGTCACCAACGCGGTGCGCTACACCCCGACAGGGGGTCAGCTGGAACTGCGGTGGACCTGCCGTGAAGATGGCAGCGGCCTGTTCGAGGTGCAGGACAACGGCCCCGGCATCGCCCGCGAACACCTGGCCCGGCTGACCGAGCGCTTTTACCGCGTGGACAGCGGCCGTTCGCGTGAGACCGGTGGCACGGGCCTGGGCCTGGCCATCGTCAAGCACGTGATCCAGCGCCACGGCGGCGAGATCCTCATCGATTCAGAGCCCGGCAAAGGCTCGGTGTTCTCCCTGACCCTGCCCGCTGCCCGGGTGCGGGCCTTGCCCGTGCCGCTGCCGACGCCAGAGGCTGCTGGCGCAACCGAGCCAGCATCCATCGCCCAGGAATGAGATCTGCTGGGCCGGCCGGATCCCCGCCCACCGCAGCCATAATGGGCCGCATGTCTGCGACCCTTCCGATCACCGCAGCGCGCTCCGGTTGGCGTTGGCGCAAGCCATCAGCCTGACCACCCCTACGCGCCCTTCTGCACGAATCCAGGCGCCTTCCGTCCCCACCCAGCACGCC
>JBIKMY010000159.1:0-5495 GCA_044358945.1 Rubrivivax sp. | reverse complement strand
CAGCAGATCATCAACGGGCTGGTCCTGGGCAGCATGTATGCACTCGTGGCCCTGGGCTACACCATGGTCTACGGGATCATCAACCTCATCAACTTCGCCCACGGTGAGGTCTTGATGGTGGGTGCCCTGACCAGCTGGACGGTGGTCACCCTGCTCGCGAATTCAGGCCTGCCCGGCTGGGCCCTGTTGCTGATCTCGCTGGTGTGCGCCATCGTCGTGTGCTGCGTGCTCAACTTTGCCATCGAGAAGGTGGCCTACCGGCCCCTGCGCAACGCGCCGCGCCTGGCGCCGCTCATCACCGCCATGGGGGTGAGCCTGTTGCTGCAGACGCTGGCCATGATCATCTGGAAGCCCAACCCCAAGCCTTACCCCATCCTGCTGCCCAGCGAGCCCATCAACCTGGGCGGCCCGGTCATCAGCGTGGTGCAGATCGTCATCCTGGTGACCACTGGGGTCATTCTGGTGGCGCTGCTGTGGCTGGTGAACAAGACCAAGCTGGGCCGGGCGATGCGGGCCACGGCCGAGAACCCGCGCGTGGCCGCGCTCATGGGCGTGCGCCCTGACATGGTGATTTCGGCCACCTTCATCATCGGCGCGGCGCTGGCCGCCGTGGCCGGCGTGATGTGGGCCGCCAACTACGGCACGGTACAGCACGCCATGGGTTTCCTGCCGGGCCTGAAGGCCTTCACGGCGGCGGTGCTGGGCGGCATCGGCAACCTGGCCGGTGCCATGGTGGGCGGGGTGCTCCTGGGGCTGATCGAGGCCCTGGGGGCGGGCTATCTGGGTGACCTGACCGGTGGCCTGCTGGGCAGCCACTACGCCGACATCTTCGCCTTCGTGGCCCTGATCCTGGTGCTGACCCTGCGGCCCTCGGGCCTGCTGGGCGAGCGTGTGGCCGATCGCGCCTGATGCAAGGAGACTGCAGATGAAGAACCAGAAGATCGTCGTCTTCCTGCTGTCAGCCCTAGCGCTGATTGCACTGCCCCTGATCGCGCAGCAGTTCGGCCAGGGTTGGGTGCGCATCATGGCCCTGGCGCTGCTGTACGTGCTGCTGGCGCTGGGCCTGAACATCGTGGTGGGCTATGCCGGCCTGCTGGACCTGGGCTTCGTGGCCTTCTACGCCGTGGGGGCCTACATGTATGCGCTGCTGGCCTCGCCGCACCTGAGCGAGACCTTCGAGTGGATCAAGGCGGGCTTTCCGGATGGCCTGCACACCCCCATCTGGGCGGTCATTCCGCTGGCGGCGTTGCTGGCGGGCATTGCCGGGGCGTTGTTGGGCGCGCCCACGCTGAAGCTGCGTGGCGACTACCTGGCCATCGTGACGCTAGGCTTCGGCGAGATCATCCGCGTGTTCATGAACAACCTGGAGCACCCGGTCAACATCACCAACGGGCCGCGAGGGCTGGACCGCATCGACTCCATGACCTTCTTCGGGCTGGACTTCGGCAAGGCCATCACGATCGGGGATTTCCGTATTCCCTCGGTCACGCTGTACTACTACCTGTTCCTGGTGCTGGTGGTGTTCAGCGTGGTCATCTGCCACCGCCTGGAGACGTCGCGCATCGGCCGTGCGTGGATGGCCATCCGGGAGGACGAGATCGCGGCCAAGGCCATGGGCATCAACACCCGCAACATGAAGCTGCTGGCGTTCGCGATGGGGGCCACCTTTGGCGGCGTGTCGGGCTCGATGTTCGCCTCCTTCCAGGGCTTCGTCTCGCCGGAGTCGTTCAGCCTGATGGAGAGCGTGATGATCGTGGCGATGGTGGTGCTGGGCGGGCTGGGGCACATTCCGGGCGTGATCCTGGGGGCCATCCTGCTGGCGGCATTGCCCGAGGTGCTGCGCTATGTGGCCGGGCCGCTGCAGCAACTCACCGGTGGCCGGCTGGACGCGGCCATCCTGCGCCAGCTGCTCATCGCCCTGGCGATGATCTCGATCATGCTGCTGCGTCCGCGCGGTCTGTGGCCTGCACCCGAACACGGCAAGGCTGCGCCCTCGCCAGCTTCGGCAGGTTGAAGGGGAGGCCGGAACATGAACACTTCGGTACTCAAGGTCTCGGGCGTGTCCAAGCGCTTCGGCGGTTTGCAGGCCCTCAGCGACGTGGGCATCACCATCGAGCCCGGTCAGGTCTACGGCCTGATCGGCCCCAACGGTGCGGGCAAGACCACCTTCTTCAACGTCATCACGGGCCTGTACACGCCTGACGCGGGCAGCTTCGAGCTCGGCGGCACGCCCTACCGGCCGGAGGCCGTGCACGAGGTGGCTCACGCAGGTATTGCGCGCACCTTCCAGAACATCCGCCTGTTTGCCGAAATGACGGCGCTGGAGAACGTGATGGTGGGCCGGCACGTGCGCACGCACTCGGGCTTGCTGGGCGCGGTCTTCCGCACGGCGGGTTTTCGCCGGGAGGAGGCGCAGATTGCCGAACGTGCGCGTGAGCTGCTGGACTACGTGGGCATTGGCAAGTACGCCGACTTCCGGGCGCGCACGCTGAGCTACGGTGACCAGCGCCGCCTGGAGATCGCGCGTGCCATGGCTACCGACCCCAAGCTGATCGCCCTGGACGAACCGGCCGCCGGCATGAACGCCACCGAGAAGGTAGTGCTGCGCGAGTTGATCGACCGCATCCGCCGTGACGGCCGCACGATCCTGCTGATCGAGCACGACGTGAAACTGGTGATGGGGCTTTGCGACCGCGTGACCGTGCTGGACTATGGCAAGCAGATCGCCGAAGGCACGCCCGCCGAGGTGCAGCGCAACGACAAGGTGATCGAGGCCTACCTCGGCGCCGGCCACCAGGCGCATTGAGAACGCAGGGCATCCAAATGACCACTCCTCTTCTCAAAGTCAGCGGCCTGAAGGTGGCCTACGGCGGCATCCAGGCCGTCAAGGGCGTGAGCTTCGAGGTCTTTCCAGGTGAGCTCGTCAGCCTGATCGGCGCCAACGGCGCTGGCAAGACCACCACTCTCAAGGCCATCACCGGCACGCAAGCCGTGGGGGAAGGCCAGATCGAGTACGCCGGGCGCAGCATCCAGGGCCAGGGCGCGTGGGACTTGGTGCGTCAGGGCCTGGTCATGGTGCCCGAGGGCCGCGGCACCTTCACGCGCATGACCATCGTCGAGAACCTGCAGATGGGCGCCTTCATCCGCAACGACGCCGAGGTGCAGGCCGACATCGACAAGGTGTTCGCCCTGTTCCCGCGCCTGAAGGAGCGGGCGAAGCAGCTTGCAGGCACGATGTCGGGCGGTGAGCAGCAGATGCTGGCCATGGGCCGGGCGCTCATGGCGCGGCCCAAGGTGCTGCTGATGGACGAGCCTTCCATGGGCCTGTCGCCCATCATGGTGGACAAGATCTTCGAGGTGGTGGCCGACATCCACGCGCGCGGCACCACCGTGCTGCTGGTGGAGCAGAACGCCAGCCGGGCGCTGGGCTTGGCCAACCGGGGCTACGTCATGGACTCGGGCGAGATCACCATGTCGGGCGACGCCAAGGCCCTGCTGAACGACCCCAAGGTGCGGGCGGCCTACCTGGGCGAGTGAGGGTTGGGCCCTTCAAGCCCGCTCTGCACGCTGTAGCGCCACGGTGGACCCGCACGACGGCCCCGCCTGCCGGCTAGGTAACGGCTTGCTGTCTCAATCTGCCTTGGCGCCGCTGGCCTTCACCACCGGCTCGTACTTGGCCAGCTCCGTCTTGACGAAGGCCGCAAACTGATCCGGCGTGGTGGGTGAGGGCTCGGCCATCAGCGTGGCCATGCGGGCTTTCAACTCGGGCGAGTTGAGCGCGTCGACGAAGCCCTTGTTCAGGCGCGCCGTCACGTCGGACGGCAGACGGGCCGGGCCGAACAGGCCGAACCAGGTGCTGATATCGAAGTCTTTCAGGCCCAGCTTCGCGCCGGCCTCGGCCACCGTGGGCAGCTCAGGCATGGCGCTGGACTTGCGCGCCGTGGTCACGGCCAGGGCCTTGAGCTTGCCGGACCTGATGTTGGCCGAGGCCGCAGCCAGGTTGTCGAAGTTGTAGTCCACCTGGCCGCTGACCAGCGCCAGCTGTGCCGGCGGCCCGCCCGCGTAGGGGATGTGCACCGCAAAGAGCCCTGCCTGCGCCTTGAAGATCTCGCCGGCCAGGTGCCCCGCGCTGCCGTTGCCGCCGGAGCCGTAGTTCAGCCGCGCCGGGTTCTTCTTCGCATAGTCCACCAGGTCAGCCAGCGAGCGGATGTTCAGGCGTGTGGCCGTCTCGGCGTTCATCACCAGCACGTTGGGCACCTGCGCCACCAGCGTGATGGGCGTGAAGTCGCGCAGCGGGTCGTAGGGCATGCGGCTGTAGAGCCAGGGGTTGATGGCGTGCGTGGCCACGGCGCCCATGACGATGGTGGTGCCGTCCGGGGCGGACTTGGCCACCAGATCGGCGCCCACGTTGCCGCCGGCGCCGGGGCGGTTTTCCACCACCACCGTGCCCAGGCTGTCCTTCACGCGCTCGGCCAGCGCGCGGGCCACGATGTCCAGCGGGCCGCCGGGCGGGTAGGGCACCACCAGGCGGATGGGCTTGGGCTGGGACCAGGCGGCCGGCGCTGTGGCAGCGAGCGTGGCAGCGGCCAGCAGGCCGAGGGTGTGGCGGCGAGAGCTCATCGAAAGATCCTTGCGGCGGACGATGGGGCGGTGCTTTGGATGGGGGCGGTGGAGGTGAGGCGGGTCAGAACAGCCCGACGATGCGGCCGTCCTCGTCCACGTCGATGGAGGACGCCGCCGGGATGGCAGGCAAGCCCGGCATCGTCATGATGTCACCGCACACCAGCACCACGAACTCGGCCCCGGCCGACAGGCGCACCTCGCGCACGTCGATCACATGCCCCTGCACCGCCCCGCGGATGGCCGGGTCGGTGGTGAAGGAGTAGGGCGTCTTGGCAATGCACACCGGCAGGTGGCCATGCCCCTGCGCCTGCAGCCGATCCAGCGTGGCGCGGGCCTTGGAGGTGGCGCTGATGCCGGCTGCGCGGTAGATCTTGCGCGCCACCGCTTCGGCCTTGTCCCACAAGGTGGCGGTGTCGGGGTAGAGGAACTGCGGTGCGGGGCCTGGGGGCGTGGCGCAGGCCACCACGGCACGCGCCAGTTCCTCCGCGCCGCGCCCGCCCTCGGCCCAGTGGCGCGCCACTACCAACGGCACGCCGGTGGCGGCCACACGCGCCTGCAGAAGGGCCACTTCTGCCGCCGTGTCGTGCACGAAGTGGTTCAAGGCCACCACGCAGGGCAGGCCGAACTCGCGCGTCATGTTGTCGATGTGGCGCTCCAGCGTGGCGATGCCCGCCTCCAGCTTCGGCAGGTCTTCCACCGAGAGCTGCTTGGCGTCGGCCCCGCCCTGGTACTTGAGCGCCCGCACGCTGGCCACGATCACCACCGCCGAGGGCCACAGGCCCGTCTTGCGGCACTTGATGTCCAGGAACTTCTCAGCCCCCAGATCGGCACCGAAGCCGGCCTCGGTGACCACCCAGTCGCCCAGCTTGAGC